>CAKTKM010000080.1 GCA_934569425.1 uncultured Oscillospiraceae bacterium | reverse complement strand
CTCGCGGACGGAGCCTTACGGAGTGCCGATACACTCCCGCGCGGTAACGGGCGCCTTCCGTTCCGGCCTGACGGGTCGTCCCCCTCGGCCGGACAGCTCCTGAGCCATGTTCACCGGTGTTCCCCGCGCCTGCTTTCACCCTGTCAGGCTCTCTGATGGCGGTTTGCGCCGGTTACTCTCTCATTCATCGCATTTTTCGGTATCATACCGCAAAATGTCGAGTTTGTCAACCACCGCATCGGTTTTCTGTATAAAATCACGCTTTACAGCGGGAAAAATCTTTTGTATAATATGGGGTGGAAAATTTATGGTGGCGAATTACCATACACACAGGAGGAACAAAAAATGTCTTTCAAGATCCTTGTTATCAACCCCGGTTCCACTTCCACCAAGATCGGCGTCTATGAGGACGAGACGCTGCTGTTTGACAAAACCCTGCGCCACAGTGCCGAGGATATTGCCCAGTTCAACTCGATCCCCGCCCAGAAGGACTGGCGCTGCCAGCTGGTGCTGAAGGCGCTGCGCGAAGAGAATTTCGATATTCACACCCTGTCTGCTGTTTCCGGCCGCGGCGGCCTGCTGCGTCCCATCCGCGGCGGCACCTATGCCGTGAACGACAATCTGGTGAACGACTGCACCATCGGCGTACAGGGTCAGCACGCCTCCAATCTGGGCGGCATCATCGCCCGTGAGATCGGCGATTCTCTGGGCATTCCCTCCTACATCGTTGACCCCGTGGTGGTGGACGAGCTGGCCGACGTGGCCCGCTATGCCGGCCATCCCCTGTTTGAGCGCGTCAGCATCTTCCACGCCCTGAACCAGAAGGCCGTGGCCAAGCGCTTTGCCAAGGAGAACGGCAAGAAGTACGAGGATCTGAACCTGATCGTCTGCCATATGGGCGGCGGCTGCTCCATCGGCGCCCACTGCCACGGCAGCGTCATCGACACCCAGAACGCGCTGGATGGCGACGGTCCCTTCTCCCCCGAGCGTTCCGGCTCCCTGCCCACCGGTCAGCTGGTAAAGCTGTGCTGCAGCGGCAAGTATACCGAGGCGGAGCTGAACCGTATGCTGTCCGGCCGCGGCGGCCTGGTGGCCTACACCGGCTCCAACGATATGCGTTATCTGCTGTCCGAGGCCAAGAATGACAAGAAGATCGCCGGTGTGGTGGACGCCTTCCACTATCAGATCGCCAAGGAAGTCGGCGCTATGGCCGTTGCCATGAAGGGCAAGGTGGATCAGATCATCCTGACCGGCGGCATTGCCTACGGCAAGGAGACCGTGGCCGCCATCAGCGAAATGGTGGATTGGATCGCTCCCATCACCGTGTATCCCGGCGAGGATGAGCTGCTGGCGCTGGCACAGGGTGCGCTGCGTGTGCTGCGCGGCGAGGAAAAGGCGCAGGAGTACCGCCGTCCCCGTCCCACTGAGGCGTAATCAACCGTATTTTGAAGGACGCCTGACAGCTCCGCTGTCAGGCGCCTTTTGCGCAGAAGAAAGGAGCGCATATGTTCATCAGCAACGACATTTGCTATATCGGCGTCAACGACCATGCCGTGACGCTGTTTGAGGGACAGTACGACGTGCCGCAGGGCATGGCTTACAACTCTTATGTCATTCTGGACGAAAAAATCGCCGTAATGGACACGGTGGACAGTCATTTCACCGGTGAGTGGCTGGAAAATCTGGCCGAGGCTCTGGCGGGACGGACGCCGGACTATCTGGTAGTGCAGCACATGGAACCGGATCACAGCGGCTCCATCCGTGCCTTCATGGAGACCTATCCCGCCGCCGTGGTGGTGGCCTCACAGGCGGCTTTCCGGATAATGAAGCAGTTCTACGGCGACGACTACGCAAGCCGCCGCATCGTGGTGGGCGAGGGCGATACGCTGACGCTGGGACATCACACACTCACCTTCCTGACCGCACCCATGGTTCACTGGCCGGAGGTGATCGTCACCTATGACAGCACGGATAAGGTGCTGTTCTCCGCCGACGGGCTGGGAAAATTCGGTGCGCTGGACACAGAGGATGCGGAAGGCTGGGCCTGCGAGGCCCGCCGGTACTACTTCGGCATCGTGGGCAAGTTCGGCGCGCAGGTGCAGGCTCTGCTGAAAAAGGCCGCCGCGGTGGACATTCAAACCGTATGTCCCCTTCACGGGCCGGTGCTGTCCGGTGAGGCGCTGGCGGAGGCGCTGCGGCTGTACGACATCTGGTCCAGCTACGGCGTGGAGAGCAAGGGCGTGATGATCGCCTATGCCTCTGTTTATGGCAACACGGAAAAGGCCGTGGCGCTGCTGGCCAAAACGCTGGAGGAGATGGGCTGCCCCAAGGTGGTGGTCACCTGCGTGCAGCGGGATGACTGGGCCGAGGCGGTGGAGGACGCTTTCCGCTACGGAAAGCTGGTGCTGGCCTCCCCCACCTACAACGGCTTCCTGTTCCCCGCTATGCGGGAATTTATCGAGCATCTGACCGAGCGGAACTATCAGAACCGGCAGGTGGCGTTCCTTGAAAACGGCTCATGGGCGCCCGCCGCCGCGCGGGAGATGAAGAAGCTGCTGGAGGGCTGCAAAAACGTCACGCTGGGCGGCACCGTCACCATCCGCTCCGCCATGACGGAGGAGACTCCGGCACAGCTGAAGGCGCTGGCCGCTGAGATCCTGGCATAACAAAAGAAGCAAAAAGAGAGTCCCGACCGGTCGGGACTCTCTTTTTGTTACATATTGTGAATGTCGTTCAACAGCTCGTCCAGCGACATCTCATCCACCTTGCCGGTTTCGGCAGGGGCGGAGGACGCTTCGGCAGCACGGCGGGCGGCCTCCTCGGCAGCCTGACGCTGCGCCAGCTCCTGCTTCATTCTGGCGGACAGATCCTCCACAAAGGGACTGGTCAGGGTGTCGTCCGACACCTTTCCGGTCTGGGGTGCGGCGGGTCTTGCCGCCGGTTGCGAAGGACGGGACGCCTGCTTCACAGGCGCTGCTGCCTGAGCAGGGCGCTGCTGCGGCGCGGTCTGCCGGGGCTGAGGCTTGGGCGGATACTGCTGATTTCCTCCGGTATGGGAACGCTCCGGCACTCGGGGCTGCTGCGGCTGGCGGGGCGGGCGGGGCGGCGTATCGTCGTCCTCATAGCCGTCATCGCCGCCGTGTCCGATCCGGCCCAGCAGGAAGCCCACCAGCAGCAGGATCACCACCAGCAGCGCCGCGCCGATGATCAGGGCGGTGGTGGTGGCCATCTCGCCCACCAAAGGCAGCGTCACCGTCATGGGGACGGAATAGGTGGGCGGCTCCGGCGGAATGTTGGGATCGATGATCTCCATGGTGGGGATAATGCCCTCATATTTCGGCATCCGGTAAACATGGACGGTGTAGGTCTTGCTGGTGGTACCATCCTCGGCGGTGCAGGTGATGGTCATTACGTTGTCGCCCTCCTGAGAGAGCTGCTTGGTGGCCTGGGTGACCTTCAGTGCCTTTTCATCCCGCGCCACGCCGGAAAGCTCCGCCGAGCGGGTCTCATAGGGGACATAGGCCACATATTCCGTCACCGCGCCGGAGAAGGTAGGACTGAGGGTCCCTACATCCAGCGTCAGTTCCTTCAGCATGGCATCGGTGGAAGGCTTATAGTTGGGATCCTGCTGGCGGGTGGCGGTAATGGTGTAGGTCTTGGACGCGCCGGTGGCGGCAGTGCAGGTAACGGCGACGGTGTTGGTTCCCACCACCAGCTTGTTGCCGCTGACGGAAACCTTGGCGGCACCGTCCGCCGCCTTATAGCTGAGATTCAGCGACTCCACCTCATAGGGAACGGTGATGCTGTAATAGGTGGTACCCTTACTGAAGGAGGGACTGAGGGTACCGTTGGAGCAGCTGAGAGACGCAAGGTCGCAGTTGCTGCTGAGCGGGGTGTCCACTTTGCCGCTCCACGCAGCGCTGGAGATCGTCTCTTCCTTCACGCCGTCGGTCACTACGATATTGTTGAAGCTGGCGCTCAGCGCGGCGCCGCTGGCCGCGCCGCTTTTGACGCGGAAGGTCACGGACATGATGGCGGTGCTGGAATTGATGGGGTTATTGACGCCGTACAGCACGAACTTCATGTCGCTGCTGTCCATGGTCCAGCCGTTGATCAGCTGATCGTAGTTGGTCAGCTCCAGGACGGAGCTGTCATACTTGAGCGTGGTCTCCACGCCCATGATGTTGCTGCCGGAGACGCTGAGAGTCAGCTTGACAGTGCTGCCGGCCTGAACCGCTCCGCTGCCGGACAGGGTCGCGCCGGCCGCTTCCGCCCGCTGGGGCAGCAGCGCCACCAGCACCAGCGCCAGTGTCAGCAGAAGTTTTATCAGGGAAGACGGTCTCTTTTTCATGTCGGTATCCTCCTATCAGCTCAAGACATCCTTGCCCACGAGAACACGGGCGGCCTTGACCACGTCCACAATGGAGATGTTTCCGTCATCGTTCAGGTCGGCGGCCTCTTTGTACGGGCCTTTCAGGGCGGTCTTACCCACCACCTGAGACTGCAGCGCCACCACGTCGATGATGGTAAGGCGTCCGTCGCCGTTCAAATCGCCCTTCACCACCAGCGTAAAGCTGGTCTTGTTGATCACGGCGGTCATGCCGGTCGCCAGCTCGGTGTTGTCGGAGACCGGGGTATCGCCATCGTAAACGACCACGTTCTTGCCCAGCTGAGAGGCGGTGGTACCGGGGGTCAGGCCGGTCCAGTAATCGAATTCCTCAGAGCCCTGAGACAGCGGGATGGCAGTGTAGAGCGGTTTGAAGGTCATGTTTTTGGCCTCCATGACGGTCTTGCCCTCGGTGTAGCCTTCCCACCCCTTGAAGCGGTAGGTATACTTGCTGTCAGGCGCCTTGGCAGGCGTGGTGGTGGGCGCGGGAATGAACTCGCCCTCAGCCACGGTGCCTACCATGTAGGTATCGCCATCGGCGTCAAGGAAGGTGTAGGTATAGGTATCGGTATAGTGGGCGTACAGGATCAGATCGGCGCCGATGATCTTGTTACCGGACATGATCTGCTCGCCGCCGTCCGGCTTGGTGAACCATCCGGCAAAGGCATAGCCCTCCTTGGTTGCGGTGGGCAGCTTGCCGTAGACCACATCGTCCAGCGAGACTACCCTGGTATTGGAGGAGGTGCTGAGCTTTCCGCCGTTGGGGTCAAAGGTGATGGTATAGGTGTCGGCGGGGGTCACAGGTGTGACAGGCGTTCCGCTGCCCTTGCCCACGGTGAAGTCGGAGGTGATCAGCTCAAAGGTCTTGTCGGCAGCCTTGGCTGTCAGCGTGAAGGTATAGTTTCCGGCGGGAAGAGTACTGTAGGTCACATCATCGTCCATCTCCATCAGGTTGTAGGAGGTACCGCGGGGGTTATCGCTGACGTTGATGACCGTTTTTCCGGTAGCCTTATTGACCACCTGGATCCGAACGGACTGGATGGACATGGCGCAGGAGATGACGCCCCGGACGGGGAACGAGGAGAGGCTGTTGTTATCCTCGTCTCTGCCCTCCACCAGCAGATTATCCTTCGTGGGATAGATCACGCCCTGCAGCGACCAGTCGCTGTTGGCGGCCACCACGGCGGAGAGATACCACTCCGCGGCGGAAGCGGTCTCGGTACCCGCAACCATCTTCAGCGTATCGTTTTCATGGCTCAAATATGTTTCCGTCCCGGCGTTTTTCAGGGTGTAACCGCTGGCGCCGCGCTCCAGCAGCCATTTCTGCGTATCGGAAACAGAGGGAGCGGCAAGGGTGATGCCGCCGTTCTTATCGGCGGCCAGCCGCAGGTTCTGATCGTCCACCTTGACGGTGAGCGTATAGTATCCACCCTCAAAATAGGTCAGGGTAAAGGTCTGAAGGCCGCCCTCTACATCCTTGGCATTCAGCGTCAGCTTGCTGTCCTTGGCATCCACAGCCAGCTTCTGACTGTCGCGGTTCAGCAGGATCTGATAGCTGCCCTCCGCCAGATGATCCGTGCGGTTGTTCATCAGCATCACCAGTGCGTCAGCCGGTTCGCGGACGCGCAGGCGGCGGTACACACTGGTCTGCACACCGCTGGAGCAGCCGTAGTAGTAACGGAGGATCAGGCCGGTCAGGCCGTATTTATTGGCATCATTGCCGGACATGGTGTCGGCACCGGAGCCGTTTTTCGTCTCGCTGAGCAGCTGATTATAGGTGACCAGACGGCCGGATTCATTGTAGATGGCCTGGATCAGTTCGCTCTCCGGCTGGTTGGCAAAGTCGTTCTCCAGTCCGTCAAAGGCTCGCAGGATCAGGGAATAGGCGCCGTCCACGCCGTGCTGAACGGCGCGGCTCCAGAACACGTTTTTCAGCGCCACGGAGTAATCCTCGATGTCAAAGCCGGACACATTCTTTTCCACCGCCTCCACCAGCGGTGTATAGAAGGTCGCCTTGGTATAGTCGTACTGCGCGGTGCCGAAGGCATCATAGGTCTGATAGACCTCCGTCCACGCGGCGTCAAATCTGGGACCATAGCCGGGGCTGGGATTCTCATAGGCATTGGTCAGGATCTCGCCGATCCGGACGTAGACCTGATTGCCGTGGTTGCTGTAATCCGCGCACCACTGGGCAAAGCGGTAGGGCGTATTGGAGGCACTGGCAAACATATACTGGCCGTAGGAGCGGCCGCCGGGGTCGCCGTCCACCGAGGAGATATAGCCGGGACCGTCCGGCTTGCTGCCCACCTCGTAATAGCGGCTCAGATCATCATAGCTGGCATGGCGCCATGAGATCGCCGTTTCGGCAATGGTATGGATCAGCAGGCCGCTGCCCACCAATCCCAGCACGATGGCGGCGCTCAGCAGCAGCGCGGTGCCTTTTTTCAGTAGCTTCATACCGTTTTTTCCTCACTCTCCGTCAGAATAAGCGGACAAGCAAATCCGCGGCAAGGGCAAAGCCTTTCCACCGATTTACAGGATCATATTCATAAGAAGTATAC
>CAKTKM010000079.1 GCA_934569425.1 uncultured Oscillospiraceae bacterium | reverse complement strand
TCATTGATTTTCCCCTGTCCAACTGTACCAACTCCGGCATCGACACGGTGGGCGTGCTGACCCAGTACCGGCCGCTGGAGCTGAACAACTACATCGGCAACGGCCAGCCGTGGGAGCTGGACCGGCAGAACGGCGGCGTGCATATCCTGCCGCCTTATCAGAGCGCCACCGGCGCGGTGTGGTACAAGGGTACCGCCAACGCCATCTATCAGAACATCGGGTTTGTGGATCTGTATGATCCCGACTATGTGGCGGTACTGTCCGGCGACCATATCTACAAGATGGACTATTCCGATATGCTGCGCCGCCACAAGGAGGCGGACGCCGCCTGCACCATCTCGGTGATGGAGGTGCCGTGGGCGGAGGCCAGCCGCTTCGGCATCATGAATGTGGACGGGCAGGACAATATTACGGAATTCGAGGAAAAGCCCAGGGAGCCCAAGAGCAATCTGGCCTCCATGGGGATCTATATTTTCACATGGGCGAAGCTGCGTGCCTACCTGATCGCTGACGAGGCCAAGACGGATTCCAGCAACGACTTTGGAAAGGACATTATTCCCGCCATGCTGAAGGCAGGCGAGAGGATGGTGGCCTACCGCTTTGAGGGCTACTGGAAGGACGTGGGTACGCTGGACAGCCTGTGGGACGCCAATATGGATATGCTGACCCCCGGTTCAGGACTGAATCTGCTGGATGAGCGCTGGCCCATCCATGGGCGCACCGCTGTGTGTCCCCCCGCCTATGTGGGCGAGAATGCCGACATCGGCAACAGTGCTGTGGCGCGGGGCTGCGAGATACTGGGCGAGGTGAAGAACAGCGTGCTGTCCACCGGCTGCCGCGTGGGGCGGAGCGCGGAGGTATCCTATTCCGTGGTGATGCCCGGCGCCGTGATCGAGGACGGGGCGCGGGTGTCCTATGCCATCGTGGGCGAGGGGTGCCGCATCGGCGCCAAGGCCATTGTGGGCGCGCCGCCGGAGGAGGCGGCGGATCCCGATAGCTGGGGCATCGCCGTGCTGGGCCCCCACACGGACGTGGCGCAGCGGGAAACGGTGCCGCCCAAGACGATGCTTGACCGTACACACGGAAAGGAGGCCGCGGAATGAAGGGAATGCACGGGATCATCTTCTCCTACGGAGAGAAGCTGGGACTGAGACAGCTGGCGGCCAACCGTATCCATGGCTCGCTGCCCTTCGGCGGCGATTACCGGGTGGTGGACTTTATGCTGTCCAACATGGTCAATGCGGGGATCAGCGACGTGGGCGTGATCATGCACGGCAAGTGTCAGAGCATGCTGGATCATCTGGGAACCGGCAAGAGCTGGGATCTGAGCCGGAAAAGCGGCGGTTTGAAGCTGCTGCCGGCCTTTGCCTACAGCGAGAGCCGCGGCACGGTGGGGCCGTTCCGGGGCAAGATGGAGGCGCTGGGCTGCGTGATCGAGTATCTGCGCCACATCCGGCAGGACTATGTGGTGCTGTCGGACAGCGATCTGGTGGCCAACCTGCCCCTGCGGCAGGTGCTGGAGGCGCACATCACCTCCGGCGCGGACATGACCTGCGTCTGCACCAGCCATACCGGCGAGAGCGGCGACACCTACTTCAAGCTGGACGACACGGGGCGGATCGTGGATACCGCCTATGACGTCCGTAAGCCGGAGGGGTATCAGAGCCTGAATATTTTCTTGCTCAGCCGGGAGCTGCTGCTTTCGCTGGTGGAGGAGTGCATGGCGCATGACCGCTACAGCTTCCGGCGGAATGTTTTGCAGGAAAAGGGGAAGGAGCTGCGGTTCAACGGCTATGTGTGGGACGGATTTGCCGCCCGCATCAACTCGGTGCAGGCCTATTACCAGCGCAGCATGGAGCTGCTGCGGCCGGAGATCCGTTCGGAGCTGTTCTGCCCGCAGCGGCCGGTGTACGCCAAGGAGAACGACGCCGCAACCACCTATATCGACCCGGATGTGGAGTGCGTCAATTCGCTGATCTCCGACGGGTGCGACATTCAGGGAAGCGTGCGCAACTGCGTGCTGTTCCGGGGCGTGCGGGTGGAAAAGGGTGCTCATGTGGAAAACAGCATCCTCTTCAAGGACACGGTGGTGCGTTCGGGCGCCAACATCCGCTGTGTCATCGCCGACAAGAACGTGGAATTCGGCGCCGATGCGGCTATGGCGGGACACGCCCAGTATCCGCTGGTGGTGGAGAAAAACACAAAATTGTGATTGGCGCAAAATCTCTGATTTTGCAGCCAAAAGGTTTGCAGCCTGCTGCGTGCCTTTGGCACTGGCAGGCGGAGAAGTATTTTCGCCGCGTACACGCCGGGACGAAAAATGATGGAAATGGTTCGCGGTGCCTGCGCCGTGAATGCTGTGAGATTTTTGAATGGGTGTCAAAACGCATCTGGGAAAGAGGAGGACAACTGATGAA
Source organism: uncultured Oscillospiraceae bacterium (assembly GCA_934569425.1). Lineage (GTDB taxonomy): Bacteria > Bacillota > Clostridia > Oscillospirales > Oscillospiraceae > Vescimonas. The sequence goes on along the minus strand of CAKTKM010000079.1, from coordinate 4,564 downwards.
AATACTGTTTGCCGCCAGCGAGGCGTTTCCCTTTTGCAAGACCGGCGGGCTTGCGGATGTGGCCGGCAGTCTGCCGGTGGCATTGGCCGAGAACGGCGATCAGGTGGCGGTGGTGGTGCCGCTGTATGACAGGATCCCGCAGGAGTGGCGGGAGCGGATGGTGTACCGCAGCTATATCTATGTGGATGTGGCATGGCGGCACCAGTATTGCGGGCTGTTCGTGATGGAGTACCGGGGCGTGACGTGGTATTTCGTGGACAACGAACACTATTTCCGCAGAGGACGGCTGTATGGCGAATACGACGACGGCGAGCGCTTTGCCTTTTTCAGCAAGGCGGTGGTGGATCTGCTGCCCAGCCTGGACTGGATGCCGGATGTGATCCACTGCAATGACTGGCAGACGGCACTGGTTCCGGTGTATCTGAAGGACGTTGCGACCCGCTGGGACGCGGTGCGGGGTATCAAAACCGTGTTTACCATTCATAATATCGAGTATCAGGGGCGCTATGGCGCCGATACGGTGGCGGATCTGTTCGGCCTGAACGAGGGCTGGTGGAACGACGGCACATTGCAGATGGACGGCGATGTGAACTTGATGAAGGCCGCCATGCTGGTGTCCGACGCGGTGACCACCGTCAGCCCCACCTATGCCGCGCAGCTCCATGACGACTACTACGCGCACGGCATGGCATCCATTGTCAATACCATCGGGTATAAGCTGCACGGCGTGCTGAACGGCATTGACATGACCGCCTACGATCCGGCGCATGACCGGAACATCCCCGTCAACTACAGTGCCGCCGACATGACCGGAAAGGCAGCCTGCAAGGCGGATCTGCAGGCAGCGCTGGGGCTGCGGGAGGAGCCGGACACGCCGCTGATGGCGGTGGTGAGCCGCCTGGTGGGACACAAGGGCATGGAGCTGATCCGCGACGGCTTTGACGGCATTATGGCCACCGGCTGTCAGCTGGTGGTGCTGGGGCAGGGAGAGGGCTATTACGAGGACTTCTTCCGGGCACAGGCGGGGCGGTATGTGGGCCGCATGGCGGCGCTGATCACCTATTCCGAGGGACTGAGCCGCCGCATTTACGCAGGCGCCGATCTGTTTTTGATGCCCTCCAGGAGCGAACCGTGCGGGCTTTCCCAGATGATCGCCATGCGCTATGGCGCGATCCCCATCGTGCGGCGCACCGGCGGACTGGCGGACAGCGTCCGCTCCTGTCAGGTGGGACAGGAGGACGGCACGGGGTATCTCTTCGAGAACTACGACGCCGACGCCATGCTGTCGGTCATCGGACAGGCCACGGGACTCTACAAAGGCGACCGGGCGGGCTTTGATACCGTGCGGCGGCGGGGCATGACCGACGACTTCAGCTGGACACGCAGCGCCCGCGTCTATCACGACATCTATTCCAAACTGTAAGGAGACAGTTGCATATGACCTATACCAAGCATGATATGAAGGAAGCGATTATCCGGAAGCTGCGGCTCAACTACGGCTGCACCGAGCAGCAGGCCAGCGACGGCGAGATGCTGAAGGCCTGCGCCATGGTGCTGCGGGATATAATGGCCGAGCACGGGGTGGAGAGCAAGGAAAAGGCTGCCCGGGAGGGCGCCCGCCGCGTCCACTATCTGTCGCTGGAGTTCCTGATGGGACGCAGCCTGATGAAGAATGCCTACAACCTGCAGGTGCTGCCCCAGCTGAAGGAGGCCATCGAGGAGCTGGGCTTCAAGGCGGCGGATATTTTCGATATGGAGCCGGACGCGGGATTGGGCAACGGCGGCCTTGGTCGTCTTGCCGCCTGCTATCTGGACAGCATGACCACGCTGGAGATCCCCGCCACGGGCTATTCCATCTGCTATGAGCTGGGACTGTTCAAGCAGAAGATCGTGGAGGGACAGCAGGTGGAGCTGCCGGACGACTGGAAGCCGCTGGGCGACGCGTGGCTGCTGCCCAAGCCGCAGGAGACGGAGGAGGTCCACTTCGGCGGCACCGTCCGTACCCGCTGGGACAATGGGCATCTGATGGTGGTGCATGAGGACTATACCCGTGTGCTGGCGGTACCCTGCGACATGGAGATCGCGGGGTATGACACCGACCATGTGAACACGCTGCGGCTGTGGGACGCCAAGTCCCCCAAGCCCATCGACATGAAGCTGTTTTCCCAGGGGCAGTATCTCCGTTCCGGCGAGGAGCGGGCCATGGCGGACGTGATCTCCAAGGTGCTGTATCCGGAGGACAATCACTATGAGGGTAAGTCCCTGCGGCTGAAGCAGCAGTATTTCTTCGTGTCCGCCACGGTGCAGTCCATCACCCGGCAGCACATCCAGCAGTACGGCACGCTGAAGAACTTCCACGAGAAGAACGTGATCCAGATCAACGACACCCATCCGGCGCTGGTGATACCGGAGCTGATGCGGATCCTCATCGACGACGCGGGGCTTGGCTGGGACGAGGCGTGGGAGATCACCACGCACTCCGTGGCCTATACCAACCACACGGTACTGGCGGAGGCACTGGAGGTCTGGCCGCAGCAGCTGTTTGAGACGCTGCTGCCCCGTGTGTGGCAGATCCTGACGGAGATCGCCCGGCGCTATCAGGAGAAGATCACGGAGTTTTATCACGGCGATATGGACAAGGTGGGACGCATGGCCGTTATCTGGGACGGCGCGGTGCGGATGGCCAATCTGTGCATCGCGGGCGGTATGGCCGTCAACGGCGTCAGCGCCCTTCATTCGGAGATCCTGCGCAAGGACGTGTTCCATGACCAGTGCGTCATGGAGCCGGACAAGTTCAAGAACGTCACCAACGGCGTGGATCACCGCCGCTGGATCAGTCAGATCAATCCGGGGCTGGACGGCCTGCTGAAGGACACGGTGGGAGAGGGCTACCTTACCCACGCCCAGCAGCTGAAGGAGCTGGAGCGCTGGGCGGACGACAAAGAGGTGCTGGTGCGGCTGGGTCAGATCAAGAAGGCCAACAAGGAGGCCTTTGCCAAGTGGGCGCAGCGGCAGCAGGGCGTGGTGCTGAACACCGACGGCATTTTCGACGTACAGGTAAAGCGCCTGCATGAGTATAAGCGGCAGCTGATGAACGCGCTGCACATCATCTATCTCTATCAGCAGCTGCGGGACGATCCGGATATGGACTTTACGCCCCATACGTTCCTGTTCGGCGCCAAAGCGGCTCCCGGCTATGCCGTGGCCAAGCGGATCATCCATCTCATCAACTCGTTGGCCAATGAGATCAACAACGATCCGGTCTGTAAGGACAAGCTGCAGGTGGCGTTTCTGGAGAACTACCGGGTGTCCATGGCGGAGATGCTCATGCCCGCCAGCGAGGTGAGCCAGCAGATCTCCACCGCCGGCAAGGAGGCCAGCGGCACCGGCAACATGAAGTTCATGATGAACGGCGCACTGACTGTGGGTACGCTGGACGGCGCCAATGTGGAGATGCATCAGGTGCTGGGAGACGAGAACATGTTCCTGTTCGGCCTGCGGGCAGACGAGGTGGCACATCTGCAGCGCAGCTACGATCCCCACCTGCTGTATGAGCGGGATCCCATGCTGCGGCGGGTGGTGGATCAGCTGAAGACCGGCTTCTCCGACGGCGTGTCCTACGAGGATCTGTGGCAGCGGCTGGTGTTTGGCGGCGACTGTCCGCCGGATCAGTATATGCTGCTGGCCGATCTGCCGGCCTATGCCGAGGCGGAGCAGCGGATGACCCGGGCTTATGGCGATCAGGAGAACTGGAACCGGATGAGTCTTCTCAATATTGCCCGCAGCGGTATTTTCGCCGCGGATCGTTCCATCGCCGACTATGCCGACACCATCTGGCATGTGCCGTATAAGAAGTAGAGCGGAACAGGGGCAGTCTGCGAGTGTACTCGCGGACTGCCCCTGCCGATCCTGGGGATCCATAAAAGAGGAGCGGGGGATGATTAGGATGATACGACCGGCAAGCAAGCAGGAGATCGCCTGCTTCGCGGAAGCCCACCGGCGGGTGTACCGGGAGGAATACCGTTGGGGGCCTGTGTTCTGCGACTATGCGGCCCATATCGCGGAGACCTTTGTGAGAAGTAAGCGGGAGGAATTCTTTGCCGCCGTGATAGACGGTCAGCCTGCGGGCTGCATCATGCTCTGCACGGCGGAGGAACCCACGGTGGGGCAGCTGCGGTTGTTTCTGGTGGAGAAGGCGTACCGCGGCACCGGGGTGGGAACGGCGCTGATGAACGCCCTGCTGGAGAAGGCGCGGGAGTGCGGCTATCAAAAGCTGATCCTCTGGACGGCGGCACCGCTGGTGGATGCGATCCGCCTGTATCAGAAGTACGGGTTCCAAAAAACGGAGGAGCAGCCAAACACCCGCTGGAGCCTTGACGGCGAGACTGTCATGGAAGAGAAGTATGAGCTGGTGCTACCATCGATTAACAAGGGGAAACACGCCTGACAGCGTGTCTTTCCGGCGCTTTTTGCCCTTTTCGCCTTGGCTTGCGCCAGCAAGCCTGCGTCTCAAAAAGCAAAATTCACGCGAAAATACGTCGCTGGCAGGTGTAAGACAGTTTTG
>CAKTKM010000078.1 GCA_934569425.1 uncultured Oscillospiraceae bacterium | reverse complement strand
TCTACGATCTGTTTGATCTCAAGTGTATATTCTGACATGGAAACCTCCAAAATAATACTTCCATCTATGATGGTTCTATACTATAATCTGAAAGTGAACCTACTGATTTAGATTTTGACTCCACTGTAAAACTGCTAACATTTTGCTAATTGCACTACGAAATACCAGCAGATATAGCGGAGAATCAACAATGTCGAATGAAGAAATCACTCCCCGAAGACTGTGTAATTCGGTGTACTACGAGAGTCGTGAAGGACTGAGATTAACGATGTATGAGTTACCACCGTGCTTTCTAAGCGGTATACCGCCAGTTAGAGTCCGGCCGGGGGTGCCAGAAACGCCGTGATCAAAAGGATCACGGCGTTTTATGCTTTCTCACGAAAGCGGCTTTCCCGCAACGAAGCAGCCTGCGTCAGCCCGTTTGCGCAGGGGAGATCCCGGCATACGCCTGATGCTCTGTGACCCACTCCGCCGCGTCTTTGTCGGCATCAAGACGCTTCGTCAGCTTTCCAAGGGAATCCGCATTTGTCAGGCTGTGGGATAAGATCTCAAAGTACCGCTTTGCAAGCCCGAACTCCGCGGGATCCTCCGGCAGGGCGGGGCCGGACAAAAGGCTGTCGATATAGGATGCACGGGACAAATACTCACGGGCTTTCTCCGAACCGCCCCCGTGGATGCCCCACTGCGCCTGCTGCACAGCACCCACACTTTTCAGAAACGAGGCATAATGCTGTTCATAGGCATCCGCATTGCCTGCTCCCGCATCAGATATGCAGAGTTCAGCCTGATAGGAAAGTCCCTTCAGGGCATAGAGGTACGCTTCCTTCTGCTCCGCATTTTTCAGGGAAAGAACCGTAAGAACGGCCGCGCAGACAAGCGCCGCGCACAGAAAAATGGTACGTTTCATCGCAAACAACCTCATAATCGGAAGCCGCCCCTCTGCGGCAAGGCGACAAGACAGATCCGGAAGGGATGGCACGGTGCAAAGCCGTCAAAGCGTGCGCTGCTGCACTGGTACTGTTTTCATGGTATCATAAGTCCGTGGATAAGTAAAGGAAGGAGCCCGGAAAATTTGAATGACCCCTGCAAAATTCCATGACAAAGGGCAGGCGCTTTCGCGTCTGCCCCTTGTCATGCCTGCTCTATGCAAAATGGAAAGTCTCCGCGACCCGCGCCGCGGCGGATTGTCGCTCTCCCCGGACGGCTTCCCCTTTGTGCAGTCACCGTTCAGGCAAAGCTTAACCTTCCTCGATCATGCGGAAGTACAAGCCGTTATTGGTAGGACCGTCCACCAGCACCATGATCACGGTGCCGTTCAGGTCGGCAAACATGCACTGGCTGTCAGCAGTCGTGCCGTCCTCGTTGGGCAGGCTGATCACCATGGTCATGTTGTCCTCGGTAACGCCGCAGGTGCCGGTCAGCACCTCGCTGCCGCGAATATAGGTCGCCTTGTCCACATCGTCCACGTCGATCTCCAGCACGCCGCCGTTGCTCTTGAGCATCTCGGTCGCCTGATCGCTGTCCATCTCAACGCCGCTCAGGAAACCGCCGCAGAATTCCCAGCGGGTACCCACGATGCCCTCCGGCACCTCCACGAACTCCATGGCCTCCAGCGGATTGGTCACATCCTCGCCGCCGGCCACGTCGCTGGTGCCGGGATCATCCACATTGGCATCATTGCCGGTATCATCGCCGCCGCAGGCCACCAGGGACAGCGCCAGCACCAGTGCCAGCAGGCACACCAACAGTTTTTTCATCATTTTCATCCTCCAAATCGCATTTTGCTTTATATCAGCCGCCCATACGGCTCATATACCTGTCATTACGCCGCGTTGGTGTAGATCTCACCCTCCTGACAGGTGAACATCACGCTGTCGGAATAGGCGTAGTTGCCCAGCGCATCCCGCATCTCAAAGAGCATCACATAGTCGCCGTCCGGCAGCTCCACCTCAGCAAAGGCGGTATCCGCCGTCACAGTGAAGGTCTCCACCGCATAGGGCTGTATGTCCTCCTCGCCGGAAAGCGTATCCACATACCACACGGTCGTGATCGTATCACCGGCCTCCAGACGCCGCAGCTCTTTATCCGCCATACCGCTGTCGTCGATCCCCTGACGGGCGCCAAGGATCCGCCACTCCTCCTCATTGAAGTCGTAGACCACCTGCAGGTTATATTCCTCATCATTGAGCAGCACCGGCACGGAATAGAGGTTATAGTCATCACCGGCAAAGCTCAGCTCCATGTAGACCAGATTGCCGTCGATACTGCCCCATACGCCCCGGAAGTTATCGGAAAACACGCCCTTCTCCCAGTCGGCATTGATGTCGTTGTCGGTACCCAGCATCAGCAGCATGTCCTCCTCCGCGTCCACATAGAACAGGGAGAATCCAATATCCGCCAGAATGTCGTTGGCTTTGGCGCCCAGCGTGATAAAGGCGGTACCGTCCTCGTCCACCTCCACCGCTGCGCCGTCCCAGCCCATCATCGGCAGACTCTCCACCTCCGGCAGCTCCGTAATAGACGTGTCCGCCAGATACTCCATGCCCTCCTGGCTCAGTCCGCCGGTCAGCTCATAGGAATAAAGGTACTTAAAGGCCACGCCCGCGCCCTGATCGATATAGCCGTTCAGGTCGTCCACATCGCCGCTGTAGGGATAGTAGCAGGAGAGACCCGTAGCCTCCGTGCGGTACACGCCGTTCACCCGGTACAGCACGCACGCATCCAGCGCGTCCAGCACGTCCTGCGCGCTGTCAAGCATATCCAGACTGCGGCGCGCCATATGACCCAGATCCACCATGTTGGTATAGCCCTGTTCGCGGGTGTTGCCGCCGTAGTTCTCACTCTGCGCCGCCACACGGCCCAGCCGCGAGAAGAAGCTGGGATCGGCCGTGGAGAGCTCCAGCGCCTCCCGTCCGAAGCGCTCATAGGCGTCCAGAAGCGCCTCCATCTTGGACAGATCCGTCACCGACAGCGTGGCGTTGTCCTCCGTCCACACGTCCTGACAGCCCTCATAGTAGGCGTCGCAGATCACACGTCCCAGCTCCGCGCCGTCCATAGACGGCTTGGCGGCCAGTGCCTCCAGCCAGCGGGTATAGTACCACCCGTTTGCCGGCTCCGTCTCCTCCGACGCCACCAGATAGCGGGCCAGATCACAGAAGGTATAGGCCGTATCCACCGTGGCCATCAAACAGGTATCAAAGCCCACCAGCTCCACAGGCTGCTGCCCCGGCTCCGTGGTCGGCTCCCACACCTCGGCAAAGGCGGCGTACATCTCGCTCAGCGACAGGGAATCCAGCCCGTACACCTCGTCAAAGGACGCACCGGCCACCGATCCGCCGCCGTGGTTCCAGAACACCACCGCCGTCCGGTCAGCAGGATAGTTGTCCTTGGCAAAGCGCAGGAAATCCGCCAGCGTCTCGCTGTCGCCCATACTGGCGGAGGGCTGCTCATCTACCAGCGTGAGACCCTCGCTGTTGTAGACATAGCGCTGCAGCTTATCCGCGTCCACCAGCTCGTTCTGCCACTGCGCCGCACCGCCGGTCTCAATGACCACCGTAACGTTGGCGGGCAGCTCCACATCCAGCATCTCCTGCATATCGCCGGTGGCAAAGCCGCCCTCCGACTCCAGATCGCTGCCGCACAGGTACCAGTACACCGCCCATGTTTCGTCTCCCAGCTCCACCGGCTCATCATCCAGACAGCCGGTGCAGGTGAACAGCGTCGTCAGCGCCAGTAGCAGCGCCAGTATTTTCTTCTTCATATACGCTCCTTATATGTACTCATCTTTCTCTTTTCTCACAAGCCGCCGTCTCCGGCAGCAGCGCGCGGCAGTGCAGCCCCATGGCGCCCGCCACCAGCCGGGCGGGAAACCGGCGCTGCTCCGCGTTGACCCGTCCCGCCGCCTCGTTATACCGTGCGCGGCTGACCGTCAGCATCTGGCGGCAGCAATCCAGCGCCGCCGCGGCGCGGACATAGCCCGCATCCTGCCCGAAGGCCGGATAGTCGCTGCGTACCTGCCGGATATAGCCCAGCATCTCCTCTGTCAGCACCTCCTGCCGTGCCAGCGTCTCGGCGTCGTCCGCCGTGGACAGCACGCTCCGCTGATCTCTCACGTCCTCGATGCCCGGCGCCTTCCGCGCGGTATAGTCGCAGCTCAGTTCCAGCAGCGCCGCCACCGCGTCAAAACGGGAGGCCACCTGCGCGCCGATCTGGCGCATGGCGCGCCCCGCGCTCTCATCCAGTGTCCGCAGCCGCCGCGCCTCTGTGATGCCCCACGCCGTCAGCCCGGCGGCCAACAGCAGCACCAACGCGAACCCTGTCATACCTGCCCCTCTCCCGCGGCGCGTCCCCATCGGATCCGCCGCGCGTTCTCTCCCTCAGGCGCTCTCCGCCCGATGTGAGACAGTATACCCCACGCGATCCGTCTTGGGCGTACAGACGCATGAATCGACCATAAAACCGCTTCAATCGCCGCTAACTACAGGGAAAGCCGCAGGATGAACCGGCCATCCGCCACGGAAAAGCTGCATATGCCGTCATACCGCTCCACAATGGAGCAGATGCTCCGCACGCCGATGCCGTGTCCCGGCTCGTCCGTCACCGGAAGCCCCTTACGGAAGCGCACGCCGTCATCGCAGCTGTTGGTCACCTGCAAAAAGAGCTTTCCGCCCTTTTCATAGGCGATCAGCTCAATATCGCAGGGTTGCCCCGCCCGCCGCAGCTTCTGGCAGGCGTGCAGGGCGTTCTCCAGCGCGTTGGACAGCAGCACGCACAGATCCGTCTCCGCCACCGGCAGGAAGTGAGGGATCTCCGCCCGCACCCGCAGCGTCACATCGTTCTCCTCCGCCCGTTGGGCAAAGGCGGACAGGATCAGGTTCACCGTCTCGTTTTCACAGAACACCTGCACCCGCTGGCTCTCGATCCCGGCGCATACCTCCCGGATATACGCCTGCGCCTGCTCCAGCCGTCCGTTTTCGATGCAGCCGGACAGATACTGCATGTGGTGGCGCAGATCATGGCGATAGGTTCCGGCTCTCCGCTCCGATTCCCGCAGCGCGGCGATCTGTCCGGCCGCCTGACTCACCTGCAAGCGCAGATCCTCCCGCGTCCGCTCCAGCCGCACCCGCGCCTCGTTTTCCTCCGAGCTGCGCAGCACAAAGCCCAGATACGCCACGCAGCAGACAAACGGCATGAACTCCACCGCCGCCGGTGTGCCGCTGGCCAGCAGATCCGTGTAGATCCGGGTCAGATAGTCAAAGCCGTATCCCACCGCCGGGATCAACCCGAACCGCAGCTGCGTGACCGGCGGATAGCCCGCCACCGTCCGTACCGCCGGTGCCACGAAATGCAGCAGTCCCAGCAGCAGCGGCAGCGTCAGCACCAGCTCCGCCGCGCTCTGCACCGGGTCGCCGCCGGACACCAGCGCCGCGATCACCATTGCCAGCCACCGCCGCAGCTGGCAGCACATATAGGCCGCTAGCACCGAAATGACTGGCCACAGCACCTTCCGTTTCAGAATATACAGCGCCAGCACCAGCGGCAGGTGGGTCACCGCGGGATACAGAAGCTGCAAAAGCCGCAGATCGGTGGTATATCCATACACCGCCGCCTGTATCAGCAGGATCACCGCCATGGCGGCGCCGTAGCAGACCTTCCGCCGCCGCGTCCACTCCACATCGCAGAAGGCGGCGGACAGCACCATGCCGTACACGCCCACCGCCACATCGTTCAGCAGCGTCACGCCGTTCCACAGCGCCGCGCTGCTCCATGCCATCCCGCCCGTCACAGCAGCACCCGCTTTCTGCTGAAGGCATACGCCAGATACCGCTCCTTGACCTCGGACAGCTTGCCGTGGGGGATCGGGATCTCCGTCTGATCCGTCAGCAGCAGTCCCCGGTAGGAAATACTCTGCACAAAGTCCATATTTACCAGAAAAGAACGGTGGACCCGCAGGAAATTGTCGCGTCCCGCCAGCTGTCCGCCCAGCTTGTCCAAGGCGCCGGCGCTCTCTTCCATCTGCCCGTTGTCCATGTGGAACCGCAGCGTGCGGCCAACCACCTCGCAATACATCAGCCGTTCCAGCGGAAGGCATACGATGCCGCTTTTACACCGCAGCACCAGTCCCTGCTCCTCTGTGCGGCGGCACTCGTCCAGCGCCGCGTCCAGCACGGGGAACAGCCGCTCCGCCGCAATGGGCTTGAGCTGATAGTAATACGTATCCACCGCGTAGGACTGCACCGCGTACTCCGGCGACGAGGTCAGGAAGATGATCTTCACACGTCTGTCCCGCTGCCGGATCTCCCGTGCGGCGCTGATGCCGTCCTCTCCCGGCATCAGCACGTCCAGCAGCAGCACATCCGGCCGCAGTCCGTTCTCCATGGCGGCCAGCAGCTCCAGCGGGCTGGAGAAGGCGCTGCATTCCATCCGTATGTCCCGCTGCCGCTGATATTCCTCCAGCAGTGACGCCAGCTGCGCCAGCACACCGGCGTCATCGTCGCAGCAGGCGATCCTCACCTCCACACAGCGTCCCCCCTTTCTGTCCGTAACGACCCGTTTTCTTCCATTATAGAGACATCCCCCCCTTTCGTCAAGGCGGGCTTTTTTCCAAATTCCTCCTGTTTTTCTATGCATCCGCCGTCATCTGTGCTATACTGTTCTTACACGCTTTATCAGGAGGCCGCGCCATGCATTTTTTCGACCATCTGCATACCGTCAATACCCACCGCCGTCTGGTGCGGCACTACTGCCTGAAGCTGGGGCTGGTGTGGCAGGGTCTGACCCACGATCTCAGCAAATACAGCCCCACCGAGTTCTGGCGCAGCGTCAAATACTATCAGGGCTACCGCAGCCCCAATGACGCCGAACGCATCGCCAACGGCGTCAGCCTGTCGTGGCTCCACCATAAGGGACGCAACCGCCACCACTTTGAGTACTGGATCGACTACTGTCTCCGTCCCGACGGCAGCGTGTATATCGGCGGATGCAAGATGACCAAACGCTATGTGGCCGAGATGTTCTGCGACCGCATCGCCGCCTGCCGCGTTTACCAGAAGGAAAAGTA
>CAKTKM010000077.1 GCA_934569425.1 uncultured Oscillospiraceae bacterium | reverse complement strand
CGGAGAAGCTGGGGCGGGTGGCGTAGCCCTTGGAGCGCTGGATGGTGATGAGCTTGGTTTTCTCGTGGATGGCGGCGCGGATGGCGTCATAGTCGAAGCTGCCGTCCGGCAGGAGTTCCACCTGACGGTAGGTGACACCGTATTCCGCCAGCGAGCCGGGGGTGGGGCGGGTACCGATGACACCGGCGAGAGTGTCGTAGGGGGCGCCCACGGGGGAGAGCAGTTCATCTCCCGGCAGAAGGTTGGCGGCCAGCGCCAGCGCCAGCGCGTGTGTGCCGCAGGTGATCTGGGGGCGCACCAGCGCCGCCTCGGCGCCGAAAATGTGGGCGTAGATACGTTCTAAGTTATCCCGGCCGTCATCGTCATAGCCGTAGCCGGTGGAGGGATTGAAGTGCATGGCGGCAAGGCGGTTCTCCTGCATTGCCTGCAGCACCTTGGCCTGATTGTGTTCAGCCACGGCATCGATGTGGGCAAACTGGGGAGTGATGCTCTCTAGCACCGCCGCGCCAAAATCCAGTACCTTCCTGGAAACGCCCATCTGGGCGTACAGCTCTTGCGTGGTCATTGCGTTGCTCCTTACTGGCGGCCTTCGGGGAAGGTGACGCCGTTCCATTTCATCAGTACACGGATGGGGTAGTCCCGATCCAGATAGTTGTGGCTGAACCATTCGTAGGTGGCCTGCGGCAGGTGGACAAGCTCCGGCGCTTCGCAGCGGAAGCGGTCAAAGGTGGCTTTGTCGCCGGAGAGCAGCGCCGCGGCCAGCTCCAGCTTTCCCTCATTCATCAGACGTTCAAGGCAGCTGTCCATAATGACGGCGCAGGCGCGTTCCTCATCACCGGCGTAGTCCTCGCGGTGTCCCAGCCAGAAAAGAAATTCCTCGGGATCCAGATCCAGCTTGGTGGTGATCTGGCTCAGCTTGAAGAACTCCATCCAGTCGCGGCGTTTCAGTACGTCGATGAGGTATTGCACCAGCCCATCGTCCATGGCGATGCAATCCAGAAAGACCTCAAAGGCGTGCTTGCCGGCATCAGGATCCGGCTCGGCGGGACGCTCCGGCGCGGCAGGGGCGGCTTCGTCATTTTGGGCGGCTCTCAAAAAGGCCTCAAAGCCGGAGAGCCCGTTGTCAGCGGTGAACAGTTCCTCCGGCAGGATCTCTCCGTCCTGCGCGGCGCAGGCGCGGACGAAGTCCGCCGCGCCCATTTTGGCAAGCTGCTCCGTGATCTGGCGGGTGCGCTCCTCTTCGTCTCCAGCTGTCAGGGCAATGCCCTCCGGCGCGGGGCGGCTGCCCTCCAGCAGCTCGGTCATATAGCGGAGGTAATAGTCAAAAAGCTCCATATAAGGCTCCTTTTCATTGTTGTCCAAACAAAAATTTTACCATACGAATCTTGTAATTGCAAGGGATTTTCGGTAGAATGGGAGACAGGAAAGGGGGAGCGGATCGTGTACTATGTGTATATGCTGCGGTGCCGGGGAGATGTGTACTATACGGGACTGGCGGCAGATGTGCAGCGGCGGTTTGAGACCCATCTGGCCGGGAAGGGCGCCAAGTTCACCCGCGCCTTTCCGCCGGAGGACATCGCTGCGGTGTGGCGCTGCGGCGACAAGGGAACGGCGGCACGGGTAGAGTATGCCATCAAAAAGCAGCTGACCCACCGGCAAAAGCAGACGCTGGCCGCCGCACCGGAGATCCTTGCGGAACTGCTGCCGCAGGTGAGGGAATGGGAAGTAAGTGCGGAAAAAGAAACCTGAGCGGAGGAAATATCCGCTCAGGTTTTCTTGGTTAATCCAATAGCCAGACGGTGACATTGCGGCGTCCCCAGGAGACACATTCGCCGTAGCTGGGGAACCAGACGTCAATGACGTTGCCGGTCATGCCGCCGGTATCCTCGATCTGTCCCATGCCGTAAGACTGGATGAACATACGGGAATGGTAGGGGAACACGTCGGGATCGGCGGCCACGATGCCAAGTCCGACGGAATGGCCAGTGGCGGTGGTCCATGCCGCGCCGTTCTCGCCGCCGCTGTAATAGGCGGTGGAGTTGCAGGTCAGCTTGTCGTAGTAGGACATGCTGTAGCCGGATTCAAACACCAGATAACCGCCGCTGGAGCCTCCACCATAGGGGACATCACGGGAGATCTTGTCCTCCCGCTCCACCTCTTTTACCAGACGGCCATAGACGATGATCTGAGCGCGGGCGGTGCTGTCGCTGCGATCCACCAGCACGGTGTTGATCAGCTCGCCGTTACGGTAGACATCGTCGTAGGTATCGGTGGTCAGGCCGGGAGCGCCCTCCTGCAGAATGACGTTTTCGCCGAAGGGCAGCAGATAATCATACAGAACCTTGGTTTTATAGGTATCCACCTTTGTCTCGCGCCGGCGGCAGCGCAGCTCCTCACTGATGTGGATCAGAATCTTGAGACCGGTGTTGTTGACGCCGATCATCTCGTCTTTCCCGACATGGATGTCGCAGCGCTCCAGCAGGTTCTGCACGGTTTCGGTGTAGGATTCTACGGTCAGCAGTTCGTCACCGTGGCGGATAAGGACTGGCTGTCCGGCGGTGAGGATGATCTGGGCGTCGCCGCCTGCTTCGCTGCGGACACGGAGGGTCTCGCTGTCGTAGGTGAAGTCGGGATAGCCATCCACCAGAGCGGTGGTTTCCTCTGTGACCACCAGATAGGTGTAGGTTTTGGCGGAGGTGTCCGTTACACACCACGGCAGGCAGATCAGCAGGGCGATGACAGCCACGGACGCCCAACGCATCCAGATGTGCGCCTTCAGCTTGCCGAAAAAGCGGCGCAGAAACTGGTATTGAGGCAGCTCCCAGACAGCCTTTTTCGTCCGCTGCCACCACGCACGGGCAGAGCGCATCATGCGGGTATTGAGGAACCACGCCCACAGCAGACGTCCCAGCAGCGCGAACACATCGCCCAGACGCCACCAGAAAACGCGGAAGGCACGGCGCAGCGCCCTGACCTCTTCTGTTTCACTGAAGGCGATCCAACTGTCGCCCATGTACCGCAGGGCGAACTTGATGTTGGGCAGAAGTTGTTGCAATCGTTCTTTCATAATACCTCGATCGTATCCATTTTCCCGCCGGGATAAACCACGACGGGCATAGAAGTGGAAAAATACGCCACAAAGTATATCATTTTCGGCAAAACTTGTCAAGTTTTCCCCACCACAACAGAAAACGGCCGCCCATAAGGGCGGCCGTTTCAATTGCGGCAGGGAGCATTTACTGCGTGGGCGGCTGAGGCTCCTCCGGCGTAGAGGCTGGGACGGACTCCTTTTTGCGGATGCCCCGGCGTACCTCATCGTAAATGACGGCACAGACAGGGACGCCCAGCAGCATACCGGCGATGCCCCCCAGACCGCTGCCGACGATCACGGCAAAGAACACCCAGATGCCGGGAAGCCCAACGGATTTTCCAACCACATGGGGATAGATCAGGTTGCCCTCGATCTGCTGGAGGATAATGAGAAACACCACGAACCAGATGGCCTTCATAAAGGATACGGGCAGGATCAGCAGCGCCCCCACAATAGCGCCGATCCATGAGCCGAGAATGGGGATCAGGGCGGTGACGCCCACTACCACGGCGATGACCGGGGCATAGGGCAGACGCAGGATCAGCATACCCACAAACACCAGCGTCCCCAAAATGATGGCTTCAATGGTCTGTCCGGTAACAAACTGGGAAAAGGTACGGCTGACACGCCCCAAAAACGCCAGAAAGGGCGTGACCTTCTGGGCGGGAAAGGTGAGATACAGAAGCTTTTTCAACTGGCGGGACAGGGTTTCCTTCTGCGCCAGAATGTAGATAGAGAACACTACGCCCATCAGCAGCTGCACCACAGCCGAAAGGACGGAGGCGGTGATATTGATGGTGGTGTTCAGCAGAGCGGTGCCGCCCTTGGCCAGCAGATCGGTCAGCTTGC
Source organism: uncultured Oscillospiraceae bacterium (assembly GCA_934569425.1). GTDB lineage: Bacteria > Bacillota > Clostridia > Oscillospirales > Oscillospiraceae > Vescimonas. The sequence continues at coordinate 3,203 of CAKTKM010000077.1, read as the reverse complement.
CGATCAGGTCGCTCTTTCCCAGATCGATCTCGGGTAAGGCGATGGCGTATTGCTCCAGCGAGGCACGGAGGTCATCGTAGCGGACATCCAGTGTTTTGAGATAGGCGGAAATGGTGTTGACCATATCCACCACGGTGCTGCCCAAGCGGGGAATCACCACGAAGCAAACGGCAAAAATGACACCAAGGACGATGAGAAAGCTCAGCAGCAGGCAGATGGGGCGGCGCAGGGAGACAGCCGCCTTGCCGTGGCCTTCCTTCAGAAACAGCTTGTTCCACAGCCGCTCCAGAGGATTAAGCAGCAGATTCAGGATAAAGGCCAGCACAAGGCCGATGAGTATGGGGGAGAGAATGCTGACGACGGTGCCGAGAATGTTCATCAGCAGATCGAAGTGATTCACCAACCACCACACGGCAATGATGGCCGCGGCCAACAGCAGGATATTCCGGATCGTTTTCTTGTTCAGTTCCAAGGGGAGACCTCCCTTTATACAATATAAGTTATCATATCACACATTTTGTAAAAAAGGTGTGAAGATTATCGAATTTGCTCGGCCTCGTACAGGGCATTGGTCAGGTGGGCGAAGTCCGGCAGAGTCAGGCGCTCGCCGCGGATGGACGGGTCAAGGCCGCAGGCAGAGACTATGGCGGATAGCTGCTCCTTGGGCAGCTGGTAGCCGGTTTGCAGGGAATTGACCAGTGTTTTCCGCCGCAGGGCAAAGGCAGCCTTGACGGTGCGCCACAGGGCGGGCTCCGATACCACGGACACGGGGGGCGCCTTCCGCACGGGGCAGTGGATGACGGCGGAAGTGACCTTCGGCGCAGGCAGGAAGCAGGTGGGGGGGACGGTAAAGAGAAGCTGAGGATCCGTGTAGTACTGCATCAGCACGGTAAACGCCCCGTAGTCGGAGGTGCCGGCCTTGGCACAGATGCGCCGCGCCACTTCCTTTTGGATCAGGACGGTAAGGCTTTCAAAGCAGCGGCTTTCCACACATTTGGTCAGGATCGGGGACGTGATGTTGTAGGGCAGGTTGGCGCAGAGAATAGGGTGCAAACCGGCAAAATGCGCTGACACCAGCTGCGGCAGATCCAGCTTCATGGCGTCGCCCTCGATCAGGGTGAAATTGTGAGCTTCCGCCATGGTCTCCCGCAGGACGGGATAGAGACGGTTGTCCAGCTCCACAGACACCACCTTGGCGGCGCGGCGCGTCAATTGGGCGGTGAGGGGGCCGATGCCGGGACCGATCTCCAGCACGCCGCTACCCTCATTTGCACCGCAGGCATCGGCGATGTCGCGGGGAACCCAGCCCTCAATGAGAAAATTCTGTCCCATGGCTTTGGAAAAGCGGAAGCCATGACGCTCTAACAATGCCTGTATCTCCCGGCGGTCACATAGATCCATTGTGTTTCTCCTTTTTTTGGATGGTACGTTTACTGGTACTATAGCAGAAAAGTATATTCTTGACAAGGGTAGTCTTTTGTGGTATGATATAGAAAAGTAAGAAAAGTTATACAAATAGTACGGAGGTAACGGCATGAAAGAGAAGCGGCAGGGCGACCGGCGGTATATGAGTTCCGTGCGGGTAGGGCCGAAGGGACAGATCGTGATCCCCAAGGAGGTTCGGGATATGTTTGAGATCGAGCCGGGGGATATGCTGGTACTGATGGCGGATAAAAAGAGAGGCATCGCCATGCAGTCGCCGGAGAAGCTGAATTTGTTCATGCGGCAGATCTTTGAGGGGCTTCCTGACGATGGGGAGGAGGAAGACGGAGAATGAACGCATTGGAGGTGCGGGGACTGACGAAGCAGTATCCCGCGTTTACATTAAAAGATGTGTCCCTTGACGTGCCGCAGGGCGCAATTGTGGGATTTATCGGGCGTAACGGCGCGGGTAAGTCCACCACGCTGAAATCCATTCTGGGTATGGTGCATCCTGATAGCGGCGAGGTACGTTTTTTCGGACAGGATGTGAGACAGCATGAGCGGACGTTCAAGGAACAGATCGGCGTGGTGCTGGGAGGGATCGACTTCTATCCCAAGAAGAAGGTAAAGGTTATCACCGATGTGACGCGGCGGTTTTACCGCAACTGGGATGAGGAGAAGTACCGGTACTATCTGACGCTGTTCAGCATTGATGAGAGCAAGCGGGTGGATCAGCTGTCCAGCGGGATGAAGGTGAAGTATCTGCTGGCGCTGACGCTGAGCCACAATGCAAGGCTTTTGATTTTAGACGAGCCTACCAGCGGTCTGGATCCCGTATCCCGGGATGAGCTTGTGGAGCTGTTCCGCGCCATTGTGGCGGACGGGCAGCGGAGTATTCTCTTCTCTACCCATATCACGTCCGATCTGGAGAAGTGCGCCAGTCATATTACGTTTATCAAGGACGGCGAGATCTTTCACAGTTCTACAGTGGCGGAATTCATGGAGATCTACGCAGGACGCGGCGCCACACTGGAGGATATTATTGTTTCCGTGGAGAGGAGGGGCTTGGATGAAGGCACTATTTTATAAGCAGCTGCGGCTGGTGTGCCATCCCATGACACCGGTGTTCTGTCTGTTCGGCGTTATGGTGCTAATCCCCAACTATCCGTACACGGTGATCTTTTTCTATGTTATGCTGGGGCTGTTTTTTACGTTTTTGAACATCCGCGAGCAAAAGGACATTTACTACTCTGCTATCCTGCCGGTTCCCAAGCGGGACACGGTGAAGGCTGGATGCCTGTTGGTGGCACTGGTGGAGCTGCTGTCGCTGGCGGTGTTGGTTCCCTGTGCGCTGCTGGCGGTGCGTTTGCAGCCGGGAAAGGACAATCTGGTGGGGATGGATCCCAATTTGGCACTGTTTGCGGCGGGATTTCTGATGTATGCGGTGTTTAACGCAGTGTTCCTGACCGGCTTCTACCGCAGCGGGTACAAGGTTGGCGTGTCTTTTGTCAAGGCGCTGATCCCTGTGACGCTGCTGATGATCCTATGTGAGGCGTTGCCACATTTCCCGATGTTGACGTGGCTGGACGATCTGGACAGTGCGACCCAGATGCGGCTGCTGCCGGTGCTGATCGGGAGCGGCGTGGTATATGCAGTGGGTATGCTGCTGACTTTCCAGAGGGCGGCAAGACTGTACGAAAAAGTGGATCTGTGACAGCAACGACCGGCGTGAGCCGGTCGTTGCTTTATTAGATCATCCAGTAGGGAGGCTGAGGAGTTTG
>CAKTKM010000076.1 GCA_934569425.1 uncultured Oscillospiraceae bacterium | reverse complement strand
GCTTTACGTCGATGACACCCACGCCGCGGATCTCGATATAGTGGCGGATCAGCTCCGGCGCCGTGCCGTGAAGGGTATCGGAGATCCGCTTGATCTCCACCGCGTCGTCGGCCACCAGCTGATGTCCGCGCTTGAGAAGCTCGATGGCCGTCTCGCTTTTGCCGATGCCGCTGTCGCCCAGGATCAGCACGCCCTGACCGTAAATATTCATCAGCACGCCATGGCGGGTGATCTGCGGCGCCAGAGCGCTGTTGAGATAATCAATGATATGACTGGTGGCGTCCACGGTATCACTGGCGGTGCGCAGCAGGGTACGCCCGTGCTTTTTCGCCATCTCCAGCAGTTCGTCGAACACCTCCAGATTGCGGGAGATGATCATGGCCGGAAAGCTGTAGCTCATCAGACGGTTAAAGACACGCGTCCGCTCCTCCGTGGACATGCGGGAGAGAAAGCGCATCTCGCTCTTGCCCAGGATCAGCAGCCGCTTGATGTCAAAATAATCATAAAAGCCCACCAGCTGCAAAGACGGACGGAACACGTCCGACACGGTGATGACGCAGGTATCATAATCCCTGCCCTTGCACAGGATCTCCATATGGAAGTATTCGGCCAGCTTCTTCACGCTGGCGGGGGTACGTCTCACTTTTTCCATGGCGCGCTCCTTGTTATTTCTTTACCGGAAGTATATTATGAAGTATTATACCGTATCCGGCAGTATTACGCAACTTTCCCCTCTGAAAATTTTTTCGGATTTTTGTCAAATAATGCTTGCATTTTGCCGGAAGTTCTGGTATGATAACTACTGCTTGTGAAACGACCAAGCATCATGTTACGACAGCAAGGAGGTGCAACGGATGGCTAAGTGCGAGTTCTGCGATAAGGGCGTGACCTTCGGTATCAAGGTTTCCCACTCTCATCGTCGTTCCAATCGTCCCTGGAAGCCCAACGTCAAGCGCGTGAAGGCTTTGGTTAATGGTACGCCTCGCCATGTGTATGTTTGTACCCGGTGCCTGCGTTCCGGTAAAGTTACCCGCGCGATCTAAACATAACATGTGCAAAAGCTCTGTGGGAAACCGCAGAGCTTTTTTATATCCTTTTTTCCCGCCGCGCCTGTCAATTTTGTCAAATCTGCTGGTTTTTGACCGGTGAAGTCCCCCACTTTTTCGGCAAGAAGTGCTGTTAACCTTCTCCGAAGCCTGTGGTATAGTATCGCCAATCTTTTGAAAGGAGCGCAAACACCATGGTACAGAACACCCGTTACGCCATCGCATATCTGTTTTTTACCTATTCCTTTTTTGCCGACAAGGGAATAGTGATTTGTGATGCCCGTAAACGGAGATCTGCCGCGCCAGTGCTTTGAGCTTATTTCAAACGTCATTGCGTTAAATTAGACCCGCTGTATGGACCACAAGTCCCTACGGCGGGTTTTGTTTTAACCAAAATTCATTTTCAGGAGGAACCCTACCATCTGTGAGGCTCTGGGCATCACCCCGCTGGAAGGCTACACCGCCATCGAGGGCTGATCCCCTTGCGGGAAGGCGCGGCGCGCCCGCGCCTTCCCAGACTCTGACATAGAAGGAGCATGACCTATGAGTTTCCTTTCCTCGTTGATGAACGCGCTGCCCGGCGCCATTGCGCAGGGGCTGGCATGGGGCATCATGGCCATCGGCGTTTACATCACCTTCCGCATTTTAGACGTGGCCGACCTGACGGTGGACGGATCGCTGGCCACCGGCGGCGCCGTATGCGTCATGCTGATCCGCGCAGGCGTTGATCCATGGCTGACAATGCTGTGCGCCATGGCCGCCGGCATGCTGGCAGGGCTCATCACCGGTGTCTTTCACACCCGCTGCGGTATTCCCGCCATTCTGGCCGGTATCCTGACGCAGCTGGCGCTGTACTCCATCAATCTGCGGATCATGGGCGGCAAGGCCAATCAGGCCGTCAGCGTGGATAAATACCACCTGCTGCTGAGCCAGCGGTATGTCCGCACCCTGTCGCCGGACAATCCCCTGCCGCTGCTGGTGACCCTGACCGCCGCGATCGTGGCGGCGCTGTGCTGGTTCTTCAGCACGGAGAAGGGAAGCTCCGTCCGCGCCACCGGCGCCAATCCCCGCATGGCACGGGCGCAGGGCATCAACACCGATGCCAACATTGTGCTGGGCTTGATGCTCTCCAACGGTCTGGTGGCCTTTTCCGGCGCGCTGCTGGCGCAATATCAGGGCTCCAGCGACATCAACATGGGGCGCGGCGCCATCGTCATCGGACTGGCCGCCGTCATCATCGGCGAGGTCATGTTCCACAAGCTGTTCCGCAGCACAGGGCTGAAGCTGCTGGCCGTCTCCATCGGCGCCGTGGTCTATTACATCGTGCTGCAGATCGTGCTGCAGATCGGCCTGAACACCAACGACCTGAAGCTCATCACCGCGCTGATCGTGGCGCTTTTCCTGACACTGTCCTATGTGAAGCTGCGGAAGAGCCGCCGCAAGCCCCGGAATATTCCCCGGAAAGGAGTGGAGCAGCATGCTTGAACTGCGGGATCTTCATAAAACCTTCAACCCCGGCACCGTCAACGCCAAAACCGCCCTGAACGGTCTGGATCTGACGCTGCGTGACGGTGAATTCGTCACCGTCATCGGTGGAAACGGCGCGGGAAAATCCACCATGCTCAACGCTGCCGCCGGTACGCTGACGGTAGACGCCGGCCAGATATTCATTGACGGCGCAGACGTGACCGGTCTGCCGGAGTACAAGCGCGCCGCCTATATCGGGCGCGTGTTTCAGGATCCTATGATGGGGACGGCTCCCTCCATGCAGATCGAGGAAAATCTGGCGCTGGCAGCGCGGCGGGGACAAAAGCGCCGCCTCCGCAGGGGTGTTTCCAAGGAGGAACGGGAGACCTACCGCCAGCTGCTGGCCAGTCTGGAGCTGGGACTGGAGAACCGGCTCTCCGCCGAAGTCAGCACCCTGTCCGGCGGCCAGCGTCAGGCGCTGACGCTGCTGATGGCCACCCTGAAAAGCCCCAAGCTCCTGCTGCTGGACGAGCATACCGCCGCCCTTGATCCCAAGACAGCCGCCAAGGTCATGGCGCTGACCGACCGGATCGTCAGCCGGGAGCATCTCACCACCCTGATGATCACCCACAACATGCGGGACGCCATTCAATATGGCAGCCGCCTGGTCATGCTCCACGAGGGACGGGTGATCCTGGACATCTCCGGCGAGGAAAAGAAGCATCTGACCGTTACCGACCTGCTGGCGGAGTTTGCCAAGGCCAGCGGCGATGAATTCTCCGGCGACCGGGCGCTGCTGGCCTGAGCGCCGCCCCTTTCCCCGTTTTATAACGTAAGACCTCCGGCGAAGCCGGAGGTCTTACGTTTTCTTTTATCGTTCCGGGTCCCAACTGGCCTTCTGCCGCGCTCCGCTGTCGTCGGACTGGTCATAGGCCGCCCGGCTGCCCCGCCGCTGAAAGTCCAGATAGCGTGTCCCCTGAAAGGTCAGCTCACCAAAATCCCCTTCCGCCAGCATGCCGTACTCGCTTCCGCTGACGCGCAGCTCCATCCGGTCGCCGCTGGCCACCTGAAAGGTGGCATAGTAGGTGGTAGAGGTGGTGGTGTGCATGCCGTGGGCGCCGGTGGCGTCTCCGGCGTTGTGGTGGTGATGCACGTCGGTGTTCTGCCGCTTGGACACCACCGTGGCCTCCACCGTCAGGCGAGGCGAGTTGTTGTTCTTGCTCCATGTGCTGATCCCCTTCACCGCCGTGACGATAAACATCACGATCACAATGCCGAAAATCAGGAAAAACATCACGCTAAACATGTCAAAGCCCATTCCAAATCCCATCGCGTTTCTCCTTTTGCCGGTCAAGCATGTTTTCTCTTTCCCTATTCTATCCCATCCACGTCCGAATGTCCATCCACTTCAGGTTGCACAAAGAAAAATATCCCGTAACCTGAAGTTTACATGGGGATCACTCCTTCGTCAGATGGCGCATGGCGGCTTTCAGCATCAGCTTCTTGGTTCCCACCGTGTCGAAGGCCACCTCGATAAGGGCATCGCCGCCCATAGGCCGCACCGACAGCACCAGTCCATGTCCAAAGGCGGTGTGCTTCACGCTCTCCCCCGCCTTTACCTCCAGCAGCGGCACGCTCTCCCTTCTTGTGGAAGCAGCCGCCGTATAGGCGGGCTTCTTCGGCGCGCGGCGCTCTGCCGGGTGCTCAGCCTGAGAGGTCGCCGCACCGCCCGTGCCGCGCCTTCCATAGCTGCCGAAGCCGCCGCCAAAGCCGCTGTAGGAAACGGTGTCCTCATTGTAATCGTCGCTCCAGTGGCGTTCCTGCCGCAGTTCCGGCTTTCCGACCCACTGGCTGTTCGCCTCCGGTATCTCCTCCAGAAAGCGGGAGGGCGTGGCCGGTGTGGTGCGGCCAAACAGCATTCTCTGCCGGGCATGGGTCATGACCAGATGCTCGCGGGCGCGGGTCATGGCCACATAGCACAGCCGCCGCTCCTCCTCCATCTCCTCTTCGTCGCCCATGGCGCGGTTGCCGGGGAACAAACCGTCCTCCATGCCCACCACGAACACCTCGGGGAATTCCAAGCCCTTGGCGCTGTGCATGGTCATCATCATCACGCAATTGTCGCCTTCCTCCGTGCTGTCCAGATCGGTATACAGCGCCACCTCGTCCAGAAAGCCCGACAACGTGGGATCGTCCGGCTGATTGTCCAGAAAGGCGTGAATGCTGGAGGTCAATTCCTGCACGTTCTCCAGCCGTCCCCGGCTCTCCATGTCGTTCTTCTCCGTCAGCATGGCCACATAGCCGCTGCGGTTGCAGACATATTCATAGAACTCCGGCAGGGGCAGCTCCCCCGCCTTGCTCCGCATCTCCTCCAGCATCTCCGTAAAGGCCGCCAGCTTGCTGACGGCATTCTTCAATTCCGGATAGTCTGCGGCATGGCGGAAGATCTCATACAGCGGCACGCCCTGCTCCGTGGCCAGCAGCTGCGCCTTATCCACGGTGGCGGCGCCGATCTTCCGCGCCGGTACATTGACGATCCGCCGCAGCCGCAGATCATCCGCAGGGTTGTTGATGACGCACAGATACGCCAGCATGTCCTTGACCTCGGCGCGGTCAAAGAACTTCATGCCGCCGATGATCTTATAGGGTACGCCGCTGCGCTTGAAGGCATATTCCAGTGCGTTGGACTGGGCATTCATACGGTACAGCACCGCGTGATCCTTCCACTTCCGCCCCCGGTGATAGCTCATCATTACCTGACCCACCACGAAGTTGGCCTCGTCCCCCTCGTTGAAATTCGTCTTGATGAGAACCTTGTCGCCTGCGCCGTTGCGGGTCCACAGCGTCTTGCCCTTGCGGCCCATATTGTTGCGGATTACCGCGTTGGCCGCGTCCAGAATGTTCTGGGTCGAGCGGTAGTTCTGCTCCAGGCGAATCACCCGCGTGCCGCGGTACTCCTTCTCAAAGCTGAGAATATTCTCAATGTTGGCGCCCCGGAAGCGGTAAATGCTCTGGTCATCGTCGCCCACTACACAGATATTGCGGTAGCCTCCCGCCAGCAGACTGGTCAGCAGATATTGCAGGTGGTTGGTATCCTGATACTCGTCCACCAGCACATAGCGGAACTTCCGCTGATAGTACTCCCGCACCTCCGGTCGGCTCTGCAAAAGCTGCACCGTCAGCAGGATGATGTCGTCAAAATCCAGCGCGTTGGCATCCCGCAGTTTTTTGGCGTACAGCTCATACACCTTGGCGATGCGCAGCTTCCGCCAGTCGTTGTTCTTCTCCCAGCGGACACGGAAGCCCTCCGGCAGCAGCATTTCGTCCTTTGCCCGGGAAATAACGCCCACGATCTCCCGCACAGGGAAGGTCTTTTCGTCCAGCTCCAGCTCCTTCAGACAGTCCTTGATGACCCGCTTGCTGTCGTCTGTGTCGTAGATGGTAAAGTCCCGGGAGTATCCGATCTCCTCAATATCCCGCCGCAGGATCCGCACGCAGGCCGAGTGGAACGTGGACGCCCACACGTCGCGTCCCTCCTCCCCCAGCATCCGCTCCAGCCGCTCCTTCAATTCATTGGCCGCCTTGTTGGTAAAGGTGATGGCCAGCACCTCCCATGGCCGCGCCGGCTCCACCGCGCACAAATACTGTGCCAGCGGCTGCTGCTCCGGTGTGGGATCCGCCGCGTAGGCCTCCAGAAAGGCCACCTCATCCTCGGAGATCGGCAGGGGGATCTCCTCCGTATCGCTGCCGCGCCCGTAGCGCAGCAGGTTGGCGACCCGATGGATCAGCACCGTGGTTTTTCCGCTTCCGGCGCCTGCCAGCAGCAAAAGCGGCCCTTCTGTGGCCATGACGCCCTGCCGCTGCATCTCGTTCAAATGGGCATAGTCCGCGGCAATGGCTCTGCGCCGCGCCTGAATAAATCTCTGCTGCAATTCTGTCATACGGTGCGTTCCCCTATCCCTTGTGGTGTTTTTCCCTATTGTAATACAAAATCCTGTTCAGGTCAACTGCTCCAAGAAATTTTCAAATTTTTGTTCGATTTTTTCTTGACAAAGAACCCTTGTTCGATATATAATGACACTCGAACAAAGATTCCAACGGAGGTTTTTCTTATGACTGTTATGGGTTATGTGATCGTGATCGCGGGTACGTTGTCCGCTTCTGTGAATCTGATGCGCCTGATCGACCGGTTGGAGCGTCCCCAGCGCCGTCAGCGCCGCACCGCGGCCTGAATGCCATGGATCTTCTGGAAAAGCTGACCATTCTCACCGATGCCGCCAAATACGACGCCGCCTGCACGTCCAGCGGCGTCAAGCGTGCCTTTCAGCCGGGGAAGATCGGCAACACATCCTCCTCCATCGCCGGCTGCTGCCACAGCTTTTCCGCCGACGGGCGCTGCGTCACGCTGCTGAAGGTACTGATGACCAACTGCTGCGCCTACGACTGCAAATACTGCGTCAACCGCCGCTCCAACGATGTGCGCCGCACCGCCTTCACTCCTCGGGAGCTGGCGGAACTGACCATCGGCTTTTACCGCAGGAACTACATTGAGGGACTGTTCCTCTCCTCCGGCGTGCTGCGGAACCCCGACTACACCACCGAACTGATGATCCGCGCCCTGCGGATCCTGCGGCAGGA
>CAKTKM010000075.1 GCA_934569425.1 uncultured Oscillospiraceae bacterium | reverse complement strand
CCCTGCAGGATGCTGTGCAGCTGCCGGAAGTTCTTGAACTCGTCGCGGCTGATGAAGCCCAGCTCCGCCAGCACCGCGTAGTAGCAGGGGGCGGCATGGCCCTTGCTCAGCACAAAGCGGTCACGATCCTCGGCCTTGGGGTTCTTGGGATCGACACGCATATGGTTGTAAAACACGCTGACCATCAGCTCCACCGCGGAGAGGGAGCCGCCGGGGTGGCCGGAACCGGCATTCGCCGTCATGTTGATGATATCCCTGCGCACCTGCCGGCACACGCGGGAAAGCTCTGCTGTATTCATGGGGGACCTCCATTCCTTTTTGTTCCGTATAAGAGTAGCGCATTTTCACCAAAATGTCAATGAACAGTCCGCCCCAAAACGGCATAGAATGGGGTCGGAGGGGATACAGCATGATCTTTCGGCCATACCGGCGTCTCAACGCCGTTCTGTACGCACACCGCTGGGCCTACGGGCGCAACCCGCAGTTCTACGATTATGAGGAGATCGGCGGCGACTGCACCAATTTTGCGTCGCAGTGCATTTACGCCGGCACCGGCGTCATGAACTACACGCCCATTTACGGCTGGTACTACATAAATCCCGATGACAAATCGCCCGCCTGGGCCGGGGTGGAGTACCTCCACAATTTTCTCACCCGCCCGCAGCCGTCTTTAGGCCCCACGGCACAGGTCACGGATGACCTCCGCAGCGCCATGCTGGGCGACGTGATCCAGCTGCGTTTCCGCGGCGATGTGTTCCAGCACTCGCCGGTGGTGGTACAGGCCAGTCTGGACGGTTCGCCGGACAAAATACTGCTGGCGGCCCACAGCACCGACGCCGACTGGCGGCCTCTCAGCAGCTACGAATACGAGGCATACCGCGTCCTGCACATTCTGGGCTTTTACGACGAGTAAAAAGGGGAGACGGAGGTCTATTCCTCCGTCTCCTCGTCTGTCTCATCAATTTTTCCTTTCATTTTAACGCCTGACAAGGGGTTTGCCTTTGCAGCGACGCGCAGCGCTTCATTGTCGATATGGGTGTATATCTCCGTTGTATTCAGGTGCTCGTGTCCCAGGACCTCCTGCACCGCCTTGACATCCACGCCGTTCTGCAGCATCAACGTGGCCGCCGTGTGCCGCAGCTTATGGCTGGAATATCGCTCACTGTCCAGTCCCGCCGCCGAGAGGTGCTTTTTCACCAGTGCGTGAACAGTGGAGCGGCTGATGCGCTTGTTCTGCCCGGAAAGGAACAGCGCGTTCCGATCCCTGCCGCTGACAGGGCGGCGCACCGCCATATACCGTGCCAGTGCGTCCTTGCAGGCGTCGTTGAGATATACCACCCGCACCTTATTGCCCTTGCCCAGCACCCGCAGGGCGTCGTCCTGTATGTCGGTGACATCCAGCCCGATCAGCTCGGAAATACGCAGCCCGCAGTTGAGAAACAGCGTCAGGATGCAGTAATCACGTTCCCGGTGCGGCCCGTCTACCGACTCCAGCAGGGACAGGCTCTCGTGCAGCGTCAGATAGCGGGGGAGGGCCTTCATCTGCTTGGGCGTGTCCACATCCTTGCAGGGATTCTCCTCCAAAAGGTGCCGTTTGTTGCAGATATAGTTGAAAAACGACCGGATCGTGGCCAATTTTCTGGCCCGCGATGCCGCATTCAGGCCTTTGTTAGAAATTTCACTATTCTGATGCTGCAGCCGGTCACGGCTGAGATATGTGAGATACCCGTAAATATCCGTCAACGTGATGGACGCGATGAACGGCAGGTCAACGTCCCGGATGTCGATCTCATCCAGCCGCTTGTCCGCCAGCGCCGGGTCACGGATCTGCTTCAGATAACGGAAAAAATTCCGCATGTCCAGATAGTATTCATCCACCGTGCGCCGGGAATGCGCCTTGATGGTCTCGTGGTAGCTGAGAAAGTCCAGCAGCAGCTGGGGCGAATCCAAACGATAATCCATAGTTTATCTCCAAAGCAGATTTGCGCACATGGCACAAGAAATACAGTTATAGCACAGCAAATGAACATCGCGTCACCGAACGAGAAAAACCGGTAGAAACGATATTGCAGAACTAAGTCCGTCTGAACAACATAGCAATGAAAGTGCGTCAAAGCCATCTCAGGTCACAGCACGGCTGAAGCAGTGCGACTGATGCACTGCGGCCGAAACGGTGCAGCCAAGACCGTCAAAGCCGCCATATCCAGTCAAAAACGCCGTTTCCCCTCCACTCGATTGAACAAAATTTTTATTTTGTTCAATCTCGTGTACCCTCGCATTTTCGGCAGGCGCTTCCCTCTTGGCATCGTATCAGCGTTTTTCGGTGCTGTCAAGATTGAACAAAATAATTGTTCTTGTTCAGTCCGTGCAGTAGCGGTGGTCTTCGGTAGAACTGCGTCTACCTGACCAGCTGCTCAACGATACAAGCCTACTATCTGGCAGCGTGTGTGACTACTGTTCACACACGCTGTCTTTGCATATCAGAAACTACTTGCTGAAACAATGGTTTTAGATATGCAAAAATCCCCGAAATCTTACGATTTCGAGGATTTTTGGCACGCCGTGAGGGATTCGAACCCCCGGCCTTCTGGTCCGTAGCCAGACGCTCTATCCAGCTGAGCTAACGGCGCATGTCTTATCAACAGCTTGGTTATAATACCACACTGCTCCACAAAATGCAAGAGAAATTTTCTCAAATTTTCATTTTTTCTCCCGCCAAGCGCCGTATGGCGTCTCCCCTGCCCTTCTCCCGGTCAAATGACTTGACGCGGCGCACCGCAGCTCATATAATAGCAGGTGTATGCGCACTTTAACGTCACATTGGCAGTTTTGCGCGTCTCCAGTTCGCTTTCGGGAGGAATACCATGTCCCGTTCTGCACATATCTCCACGCTCCGCTGGCTCCGGTCTGTAACAGGGCGCACCGGAGGCCTGGCCCTCTGGCTGCTGCTGGTGCAGTCCGTTCTGGCGCTGTGCGGCGTAGCCTACGCACTGGTGCTGCGAGCGCTGATCGACGCCGCTGTGGCCGGCCTGCGTCCCCAGTTCCTGCGCAGCGCCGCGTGGCTCATCGGCCTGATCCTGTTCCAGATCGCCCTGCGCGCCGTGGAGCGCCATCTCAGCGAATATACCCGGGCCACCCTTGAAAACCGCTTCAAGTCCCGACTCTTTGCCACACTGCTGCAAAAGGACTACGCCTCCGTGTCCGCTGTCCACTCCGGCGAGTGGCTCAACCGCCTGACATCGGACACCGCCGTGGTGGCCGATGCCATGACGCAGGTGCTGCCCGGCGCCGCTGGGATGCTGGTGCGGCTCCTTGCCGCCGCCGCGGTGCTGCTGTACATGGAACCGCGCCTTGCCGCCGTCATCCTGCCCGCCGGCGCGGTGCTGGCCCTTCTGGCAACGGTCTTTCGCCGCACCCTCAAGCGCCTGCACAAGCAGATCCAGGAGTCCGACGGCCGCCTGCGCGTCTATCTGCAGGATGGCCTGTCCAGCCTGCTGGTGGTGCGCATCTTCGACCGCCGCAAAGCCGTGTCGGAGGAGACTGCCGCCCGGATGGACGCACATCGCGCTGACCGCATGCGCCGCACCCGGTTCTCCAATCTCTGCAACGTGGGCTTCAGCGGCGCCATGTACGGCTTCATGCTGTTCGGCGTCATCTACTGCGGCAGCGGTATCCTCCACGGCACCATGAGCTACGGTGCCTTCGCCGCCGTGCAGCAGCTCATCACCCAGATACAGGGTCCCTTCGCCAATCTCACCGGCTACCTTCCCCGCTTCTATGCCATGCTGGCCAGTGCCGACCGCCTTCGGGAGGCGGAGGACTTCCCGGACGATCTCGCCGCCGCCCCCGTTCCCGCTCCGGAGATACAGCGCTTTTACCGGCAGGACCTGCTGGCCTTCGGCCTGCGGGACGCCTGCTTCACCTACCCCAGCCGGGGTACGGACGGCGCGCCGCCCCTGCCTGCGGCCTCCCATCTGGATCTCACCGTGGAAAAGGGCTGCTATCTGGCGCTGACCGGCCACTCCGGCTGCGGCAAGAGCACGTTGCTGAAGCTGCTGATGGCGCTTTACCCGCTGGACAGCGGCCAGTGCTTCCTGCAAAGCCGCGACGGAGAGCAGCCTCTGACCGCCGCGTGGCGCGGCCTGTTCTCCTATGTGCCCCAGGGCAGCCAGCTGCTCAGCGGCACTGTCCGCCAGATCGTCTCCTTCTCCGACGCAGCCGCCGCCCGAGACGAGTCCCGGATCCGGCAGGCACTGCGCATCGCCTGTGCGGAGAACTTCGTGGACGCGCTGGAGCAGGGGCTGGACACGCCGCTGGGCGAGCGCGGCGCCGGTCTGTCCGAGGGACAGCTCCAGCGTCTGGCCATCGCCCGTGCCGTATTCTCTGACCGTCCCATCCTGCTGCTGGACGAGGCCACCAGCGCACTGGACGAGGCCACGGAGGTGCAGCTGCTGGCCAACCTGCGGCAGATGACGGACAAAACGGTGCTCATCGTGACCCACCGCCCTGCCGCCCTGGCCATCGTGGACCGCATCGTGGAGCTGGCCGATGCCTGAAAGGAGAGGTATTTTGGAGCATTTTTTCCTCAGCGCCGCCGGTATCCCGGCGGAGGTCACAGCCCGCTATCCGCTGACGCGCCGGCTCTGCCGGGATTACGAGCTACCCGCGCCTGACGCGCCGGTGTCCATCACCGTTTCCGTCTCTCCGGAGGAGATGACACGCATGGCTGCCTCCGGCGACCTGCACCAGCCCTCCCCCGCTTATCTGGAGTTTCTCTGCGTACAGGATCAGCTGGCATCACAGCTCCCCGCCTTCGGGCGTTTCCTCATGCACGGCGCGGCCATCGCCTACAACGGCGCCGCCTACCTGTTCACCGCTCCCAGCGGTACGGGTAAAAGCACCCATATCCGCCTGTGGCGGCAGTACCTGGGCAGCGGCGTCTCCGTCATCAACGGCGACAAGCCCTTCCTCTCGCTGGAGGAGGACGGCACCATCCGCGTCTGGGGCTCCCCCTGGGCCGGGAAGGAGGGCTGGCAGCAGCCCACCAGCGCCCCGCTGCGGGGCGTCTGCCTGCTGGAGCGCGGCGCAGACCGCATCTGCCGCCTGTCTCCCGCTGCGGCGTTGGAGACGCTGTTCTGCCAGATCTACCACCGGGACGACCCCGCGCTGGAATACAGGACGCTGGGCTTTCTGGACACGCTGCTGCGCACCGTTCCTGTCTGCCGTCTTTCCTGCGGTATGACGGAGAACGCCGTCCGCTGCAGCTTCGAGGCCATGACCGGCCTATCCTATGAAACTGAGCGCCGCCCTGACGCGGCCAACGAAGAAGGAAGTGTATTTGCATGAAGATCAGATCCGGTTTTATCCTCCGGGAGGTGCTGGGCAGCCCCATGGTGGTGGCCACCGGCGATGCCGCCCGGAATTTCCGCGGCATGATCAAGCTCAACGAGACGGCGGGCTTTATCTGGCGCTGCCTGCAGGACGGCCTGACGGAGCCGCAGATCGTGGAGAAAATGACAGAGACCTACGACGTGTCGCCGGAGAAGGCCGCCGCCGATGTGGCCGCTCTCCTCCGCCAGATGGACGAGCACGGCTTTCTGGAGCTATGACGGATAATACCCGTATTGAGGACATCTTGCAGCAGGAGGGCTTTTACACCTCCACCACCCGAGGCGTCAGCATGTACCCCATGCTGCGCGACGGCCGCGACACCGTCATCATCCGCCCGCCGGAGGGCCGCCTGCGGAAGTACGATGTGCCCCTGTACCGCGTGGGGCCGAAGTATGTCCTGCACCGCGTCATCCGGGTACTGCCGGAGGGCTATGTGATCCGGGGAGACAACTGCCTGCAAAAGGAGCGTATCCGCGACGCGCAGGTCATCGGCGTGCTTACCGGCTTCTACCGGGATGACCGCCCGGTGGATCTGTCCGGCCCCGGCTACCGGCTGTACTGCCGGGTCTGGTGTGCCCTCTCCCCTCTCTGGCGGCTCTGCCGCCGGGCACGGGGCGCGGCGGCTGCCCTGCTGCGCAGGCTGATATAGTAACCGTGTGATGACCTACCGGATAGCCGAAAGAGGCAGCAGCGCAATTGCTGTTGTCTCTTTTCTTGCGTTTAGGGGGGATCACACAGCAGCCGGACAATCATCAAGTATGTTTGAATGTGCGCCTCCTGCTCACAAAAAAGCAAAAAGAGATTGAGGCTGTTCCGATACCCGCGAATGGTCTTTGGGGTATATTTTCTAACCTCAATCTCAATTAAGTATTCTCTGATAGCGGCGCTGATTTTCATGTCATTTCCTCCTTTGGTATGTCGCAATCAAAGGGGAATGTATATCACAGCGCAATCCATATATTTCGCAGCCGCGAAATTTTAGTTCCGAAAAAGCGCCGTTTTACTGAAAATCAGTTTCTTTTCCGCAGGAAAAGTTCAATCAATCCTGCTGCCAGTTATGCCAGACGTTCTGCACGTCCTCGTTGTCGTCCAGCATGTCCAGCAGCTTGGTCATGCTGCGGACATCGTCCTCATTGGTCATGGTGATATAGTTCTGGGGCACCATCTCGATCTCGGCGCTCTCAAAGGTGTAGCCCTTCTCCTCCAGCGCCTTGACCACATCGTTGAAGCTGTCCGGATCGGTGGTGACCTCGAACACGGGGCCGTCGGCCTCCATGTCCTCGGCGCCGGCGTCCAGCGCATCCATCATGACGGTATCCTCGTCCAGCTCCTCGTCCTCGTTGTTGATGACGATGACGCCCTTGCGGTCAAAGGACCAGCTGACGCAGCCCTGCGCGCCCATGCCCTTGCCGAACTTATCAAAGTAGTGACGGATCTCCGGAGCGGTGCGCTGGCGGTTATCGGTCAGCGCCTCCACGATAACGGCAATGCCGCAGGGGCCGTAGCCCTCGTAGGTGACGGACTCGTAGTTATCGGTATTGCCGGAGCCCAGCGCCTTGTCGATGGTACGCTTGATGTTGTCGTTGGGCATATTGGCTGCCTTGGCCTTGGCCACCACGGTAGCCAGCCGGGAGTTGTTGGCGGGGTCGCCGCTGCCGCCCTGCTTGACGGCCACAATGATCTCCTTGGCGATCTTCGTAAAGGTAGCGGAGCGCTTGGCGTCAGCCGCGCCCTTGGTCTTTTGGATATTGTGCCACTTGGAATGTCCGGACATAGTTTACTTCTCCT
>CAKTKM010000074.1 GCA_934569425.1 uncultured Oscillospiraceae bacterium | reverse complement strand
ATCCGCAAGCTGTGGGTGGATATGCCCGGCGAGATCGTCCGCAACGTGAACCTTGACATCAAGGAAGGCGAGATCCTCGGTATCGGCGGTCTGGCCGGTCAGGGCAAGCTGGGCATCCCCAACGGTATTATGGGTCTTTACGAGGCCGGCGGCACCGTGGAGTTCGACGGCAAGCCCATCGCCCTCAACAGCCCCCGCAAGTGTCTGGACGCCTCTCTGGCCTTCGTGTCGGAGGATCGCCGCGGCGTGGGCCTGCTGCTGGACGAGTCTCTGGAGTGGAACGTGGCCTTCCCCGCCATGCAGATCCACGACAAATTCCTGAAAAAGCGCCTCTTCTTCACATGGCGTGACGAGAAGGCCATTCACGAGGTCACACAGAAGTACATCGACGAGCTGCAGATCAAATGCACCAGCTCCCTGCAAAAGGCCAGAGAGCTGTCCGGCGGCAACCAGCAGAAGATCTGTCTGGCCAAGGCTTTCGCCTTGGAGCCCCGCTTCCTGTTCGTCTCCGAGCCGACCCGCGGCATCGACGTTGGCGCCAAGGCGCTGGTGCTGGACGCGCTGAAGAAATTCAACCGCGAAAGCGGCATCACCGTTGTGATGATCTCCTCCGAGCTGGAGGAGCTTCGTATGACCTGTGACCGGATCGCCATCGTCTCCGGCGGCAAGATCGCCGGTATCCTGCCGGCTGACCACAGCTCCGAGGAATTCGGTATGCTCATGGTCAGTCAGGTGAAGTAAGGAGGACAAGATGGGCAAAAATGTAACGACAAGTCTTGGAAACAAGACAAAATTCCGGCAGCTGATCGACAATTTCGGCCTGCCGCGTGTGATCATCACAGGCTTTTTGCTGCTGCTGTTCATTTCCGCCCCCATTGTGGGCGCGGACTTGGCCACCCAGATCACCAACACCATCAACCGCTTCAGCTGGAACGCCGTTCTGGTGCTGGCCATGGTTCCCATGATCCACTCCGGCTGCGGCCTGAACTTCGGTCTGCCGCTGGGCATCGTTTCCGGCCTGCTGGGTGCCACGCTGTCCATCGAGTTTGGCTTCACCGGCCCCATGAGCTTTGTGATGGCCATTCTCATCTCCACCCCCTTCGCGCTGCTGTTCGGCGGCGGCTACGGCTGGCTGCTGAATAAGATCAAGGGCGGCGAAATGATGATCGCCACCTATGTGGGCTTCTCTGCCGTGTCCTTCATGTGTATGATGTGGCTGCTGCTGCCGTACCACCATCCCACGATGGTCTGGGGCTTTGCCGGCACCGGCCTGCGTACCGTGATCTCGCTGGAGGGCTTCTATGATCAGTTCCTTGCCAAGTTCCTTGCCATCGACCTGAACGGACTGGGCATCAATTTGGTGATCCCCACCGGAAGCCTGCTGGTGTTTGCCCTGCTGGCGCTGGGCATGTGGGCCTTCCTGCACACCAAGACCGGCACCGCCATGACCGCTGTGGGCTCCAACCCTGCGTTCGCCAAGGCCGCCGGCATCAACGTGGACAAGATGCGCCTCATCTCCGTGGTCATGTCCACCTGGCTGGGCGCTGTGGGTATCCTGATGTATGAGCAGGGCTTCGGCTTCATCCAGCTCTACATGGGACCCTTCTGGATGGCGCTGCCTGCCGTATCCGCCATTCTCATCGGCGGTGCGTCGGTGAATAAGGCGTCCATTCCCAATGTCATCATCGGTACGTTCCTGTTCCAGGGTATCGTCACCATGACCCCCACCGTCATGAACTCCGCGTTCCACATGGATATGTCCGAGGTCATCCGTATCGTGGTGTCCAACGGTATGATCCTGTATGCACTGACCAGAAAGACGGAAGGAGGGCGCTGAACATGAAGAATCTGATGAAAAAGAAAGTAAGCGTTCTCGACCTGATCCGCGGCAATTCCGTGCCGCTGATGTTTGTCCTGATCTGCGCCATCTTCATCCCCCTGTCCGGCTTCTCCGGCAGCTACCTGCTCAACGAGATCATGACCCGTCTGGGTCGTAACGCGTTCCTGATCCTCAGCCTGCTGATCCCTATTATGGCCGGCATGGGTCTGAACTTCGGTATGACGCTGGGCGCCATGGCCGGACAGATCGGTCTGATCCTTGTGGCCGACTGGCAGATCTGGGGCATCCCCGGTCTGGTGCTGGCCGCCATTATCTCCATCCCCATCTCCGTGCTGCTGGGCTGGATGTGCGGCGTGCTGCTGAACCGCGCCAAGGGCCGCGAGATGATCACCAGCTACATCATCTCCTTCTTTGTCAACGGTGTGTATATGCTGGTGGTGCTGTATATGATGGGACCCATCATCCCCATCGCCCACAATACCCTGAAGCTGCCCCGCGGCTACGGTATCCGCAACACCGTCAGCCTGCTGTCCATGCGCCAGACCATTGATAACGCGCTGGCCATCTATGTGGGCGGCGTCAAGATCCCTGTGCTGACCCTCATTATCATCGCGCTGGCCTGCCTGTTCATCGTCTGGTTCCGCAAGACCAAGCTGGGACAGGATATGCGCGCCGTGGGTCAGGATATGGAGGTGGCGCGTGACGCAGGTATCAATGTGGAGCGCACCCGTATTATCTCCATGGTGATCTCCACCGTCTTCGCCGGCTTCGGCATGATCATCTACCTGCAGAATCTGGGCAACTTCCCCACCTACAGCGCCCATACCAACGTGGGCATGTTCTGTATCGCGGCGCTGCTGGTCGGCGGCGCGTCCGTGGAAAAGGCGTCCATCGGCAACGTGTTCCTCGGCGTTATCCTGTTCCACACCATGTTCATCGTGGCGCCCTCCGCCGGTACCAAGATCACCGGCGACTCCATGATCGGCGAGTATTTCCGCGTGTTCATTTCCTACGCCGTCATTACCATCGCCCTTGTCATGTACGAGACCAAGAAGCGCAAGTCCCAGAGTCTGATGGGTCAGATGCTGGCGCAGGCGCAGAAGGATGAGGAGGAGGGGAAGACGGAATGAAAGCAAGAAAATGGATCGTCCGGATCGCCGCCGTTGTGGTGCTGATCGTCGTTGGCGTGATCATGAGCATCATCGGCCGCGGCCATACCGTCTATCTGGATAACAAAACGCTGGAGTACGACGGCCAGACCTACAAGGCGCCCTATAAAGTCACCGTCACCGTAGGCGGCGAGCAGCTGACCAAGCTGTATGACAAGGAGCGCGGCTCCACCACCTGCCTCGGCCAGACCTTCACCGTCACCCTGACGGTCATGGAGACCAAGAACGGCACCGAGGAGACCCAGACCTACAAGATCCCTGTCCCCAAGAATCTGGACGGCGTGATCATCAACATTCCCGGCTATCTGGCCGGCCTGCCGCAGGAGGCCTATCTCACGGAGTTTGTGCCTCTGGTCACCGAGGAGCCTGAGGAAGAGGATCCCGCTGGCGGCGAGGGCGACCTGATCCCCGGCGACGACGCGACCCTTCCCGATATGTAATAACGACCCGATACAGCCCATGCTGCCGCATGGGCTGTATCCACAGGAGGAATTTGATTATGGCTGTTTTGACCGGCTTGAAGCCCGAAAAAGTATTGGAATATTTTGAAAAGCTCTGCTCCGTCCCCCATGGCAGCGGCAACACCAAGATCATCAGCGACCTGTGCGTGGGCTTTGCCAAGGAACTGGGGCTGCGCTGCCGTCAGGAGCCCTGCAACAACGTGATCATCTGGAAGGACGCCGCCCCCGGCTACGAGGACGCCGCCCCTATCATCCTGCAGGGACATATCGACATGGTCTGCGCCAAGACGGACGACTGCACCAAGGACATGACCCGCGAGGGGCTGGATCTCATGACCGACGGCGAGTGGATCTGGGCGGATAAGACCTCTCTGGGTGGTGACAACGGCATCGCCGTTGCCATGATCCTCGCCATTCTGGCGGATGACACGCTGCCCCATCCCCCCATCGAGGCGGTGTTCACCGTGGACGAGGAGGTGGGCATGGACGGTGCCTTCGCGCTGGACTGCTCTGATCTGAAGGGCAAAAAGCTCCTGAATCTGGACTCCGAGATCGAAGGCGTTTTCACCGTCTCCTGTGCCGGCGGTATGCGGGCGGATTGCCACCTGCCCGGCGCAATGGAGCCGGTCAGCGGCATGGCGGGCTACGCCGTCACCCTGTCCGGCCTGCAGGGCGGACACTCCGGCGCTGACATTCATTTGGGCCGCGCCAGTGCCAATCAGCAGATGGGCCGCGTGCTTTACAGCGCCATGGAGCGCTTCCCGGGGCTGCGTCTGGCGGCGGTCTCCGGCGGCCAGTTTGATAACGTCATTTGCTCCCGCTGCGATGCGGCGGTGGCTGTCCCTGCCGGCAAAGAGGCGGACTTCGAGGCGTTTATTACGGAATTTGACGCCATTCTGAAGAATGAGTACACCGGCTGCGATGACGGCATTACCCTGACGTGTGCCAAGACGGAGGTCACCTCCGCCATCAGCGAAGTCACCACCAACATCATGCTCCACACTCTTCTGGCGCTGCCGCAGGGTGTGCTGGCCATGAACGTGGATTTCCCCGGTCTGGTACAGACCTCTCTGAATCTGGGCGTCCTGCGCCTGGAGGAGGACGGCCTCCATATCACCTTCTCCATCCGCTCCTGCATCGCCTCCCAGAAGGAGATGGTGGCGCAGCGTGTTCACGCCATCGTAGAGTTTGCCGGCGGCACCGTCACCGAGCGGGGTAAGTACCCCGGCTGGCAGTACGAGCGCAACTCCTCCTTCCGGGATATGGTGCTGGCTGCCTATCACGACCTGACCGGCAAGGACGGCGTGGTGGAAGCCACTCACGGCGGTCTGGAGTGCGGCCTGCTGATCGAGAAGATCCCCGGTCTGGACGCCATCTCCATGGGTCCCGAGCTGCACGATGTTCACTCTGTCCGGGAGCGGCTCAACGTTCCCTCTACCGAGCGGATGTATGCCCTCCTCTGCGAGGCGCTCAAGCGCAGCAGATAAGCTTAGCCTTCAGAGAGTGCAGCTTGCGAAACAGAAATGTTTTGCAAGCTGCGCTCCTTTTTGCTGCATTTTCTGCAAGAATGATGCCAAAAACATAGTAATGTAGAAAAGCGCTTCTGTATAGGAGAGGAGAAAAACACGAATAAAAATCAATAGACCGTGTGGATTGAAAGGAGAAAATACAAAGCCGATTCACTGGCGCGCTATTTCAGGAAAAGAAAAATGAATTTTTTCATTGTAAGACTTGCAAAAAGGGGAGTAGGGGAGTATAATAATCCCTGTGAGTAAATTTTGCCGCTCCGGCGGCAGTAGAAAAACAAGAGGAGATACCACGATGAAAAAGTTTCTGACCCTGATCCTTGCGCTGGTCATGGCGCTGAGTCTGGTGGCCTGCGGCGGCGGTGACACCCCCGCAAACGGCGAAAATACCGGCAATACCACCAAGCAGCTGCGTTTCGTCACCGGCGGCGAGTCCGGTACCTATTATGCTTTCGGCAACGTCATTGCCAACCACGCGGTCAACAACGCCGGTGTGGATGTTGTGGCGCTGGCGGGCAACGGCTCCCAGTCCAATGTTTTCGAGTTGGAGGACGGCAACGCTGAGCTGGCCTTCTGCCAGTCCGACGTAATGGCCTATGCCTATGCCGGCACCAACCTGTTTGCCGATACCGGCAAGGTGGACTGCTTCTCCGTGCTGGGCGCCCTGTATACCGAGCAGGTGCAGATCGTTACCACCGATCCCGCTATCAAGACCGTTGCCGACCTGAAGGATAAGAACGTCTCTATCGGCGCTGCCGGTTCCGGCGTGTACTTCAACGCCATCGACATTCTGGGCGCCTATGGCCTGACTGAGAATGACATCAAGCCCACCTACCAGTCCTTCGGTGACAGTGCCGACGCCCTGAAGAACGGCCAGATCGACGCCGCCTTCATCGTGGCCGGCGCCCCCACCACCGCTGTGACGGATCTGGCCACCACCAAGGACGTGTATCTGGTCTCTCTGGATGCCGAGCATGTTGCCACGCTGCTGGCCTCCTCCCCCTACTACACCGAATGCACCATCCCCGCCGCCACCTACGGCCTGGATGCCGATGTGACCACCGTTGGCGTGGGCGCTGTGATCCTGGTGCGTGACGATGTGTCCGAGGACGCCGTGTACGCCCTGTGCGCCGACATTTTTGATAACGCCGCCTCCCTGACTGACACCCATGCCAAGTACGGCGAGGTCACGTTGGAGTACGGTGCATCCATGACCTCCGTGCCTTATCACGCCGGTGCCGTGAAGTACTTCGGTGAGAAGGGCTTCACCGTCGCGGGCAAGTAAGCGGCGCGGTCGAGAAACTGTACCACCGACTACGGCGGGAGAACTCCCGCCGTAGTCTCTGTCTTATTCCTGCCTGTTAACGCCTCGTGAAGTTCCCTGCGGGTAAGGCATACCGCTTCCTGAAATAAGAACGTATTCGGAGAGAGATATGAGTGATTTGAAGAAAAAACCCGATACCGCTCCCGCGGTAGAGACCAGCGCAGAGACCGATCTGGACGAGGTCATGCGCAAATATGACCGGGAGTCCAACACCCGCATCTGGACCGGCTGGCGGAAGATCGTCGTCAAGGTCCTGATGGCGCTGTTTGCCCTGTATTGCATCGGTATGACCCTGTTTTCCACGGCCATGCCCGAGATTCGCCTGCCTCTGTTTCTGGGCTTTATCATCATCGCCGGCTTCCTGAACTTCCCCATGAAGAAGGGCGCTGTGCGTCCCAACCATATGCCGTGGTACGACATCGTCATCATGCTGGTGGGTGCGGCCTGCTTCTTCTATTTTGCGGCCAACGCCATGACCATGATCCGCTTGGCCACCCGCATCCAGACCATCCACATCGTTATCGGCTGCGTGGGCATACTGGTGCTGATGGAGCTGTGCCGCCGCTGCGTGGGCGTCCCCATTCTGGTAGTAGCCGGCGCACTGATCGTCTATGCCTTTGTCAATCAGCTCAGCTATAACCCCAGCTTTTATCAGGCGCTGCGCAACATCATCTATAAGCTGTTCTATACCACCTCCGGTGTCATCGGGACACCGGTGAACGTGTGCTATACCTACATTATCCTGTTCATCATCTTCGGCGCGTTTCTGGAGCGCACCGGCATTGCCAACTTTTTCATCAGCTTTGCCAACCGCATTGCCGGCTGGTCCAGCGGCGGTCCCGCCAAGGTGGCGGTCATCTCCTCCGCTCTGTGCGGCATGGTGTCCGGCTCCTCCGTGGGCAACACCGTGACCACCGGCT
>CAKTKM010000073.1 GCA_934569425.1 uncultured Oscillospiraceae bacterium | reverse complement strand
ACCTCCACCTCATCCCGGGGAAAAATGTGCTCCGTATTGTCGATGACCAGCGTCACCTGCGCAAAGCCCATCTGACTGCGCTTCTCCGTGCCGCCGAAGATCACGTCCTCCATTTTGGCGCCCCGCAGCTGGCGGGAATTCTGTTCTCCCATGACCCAGCGGATCGCGTCGGAAATATTGGATTTTCCGGAGCCGTTCGGCCCCACGATGGCGGTAATATCCTCTCCGAAATTCAGAACGGTCTTATCGGGAAACGACTTGAACCCCTGAATCTCCAGCGCTTTTAAGTACAAATAGTCCACCTCATTTTGCATTGGCATACTTTAACTAATTTAGTATATCAGAAAAGCGCCGTGGTTTCAAGACAAAAAATCGTCCCGCCGCCGGAGGGCGGCAGACTCTCTCCAGCGGCAGGACATGCGGAAAAGCGGCGTTATTCCGCTTTCCGCTTCTCGATCATTTTATACAGCGTCTCCAGCGCATCTCCAAGGGAACCGATACGGTCGATGATGCCCAGCGCTACTGCCTCTTTCCCGTAGATCACGCTGCCCACGTCGTTGGCCATATCGCCTACCGACAGCATCAGCTCCCGGAACTTTTCGGCGCTGATGCGGGAGTTGCGCGCCACAAAGTCAATGATCCGCTCCTGGATCCGTTCAAAATACCGATAGGTCGCAGGGGCAGCGATGACCTGCCCCGACATACGGACAGGATGAATGGTCATGGAGGCGCTGGGAACGATGAAGGTCGCCTTTCCGCACACCGCCAGCGGCACGCCGATGGAGTGTCCCCCGCCCAGCACCAGTGTGGCGGTGGGCTTGGTCATGCCCGCCACCAGCTCCGCGATGCCAAGCCCCGCCTCAATGTCGCCGCCCACCGTGTTCAGCAGCAGCAAAAGGCCGTCCACATCGTCCTTTTCCTCCACCGAGGTCAGCAGCGGCAGCACATGCTCATACTTTGTGGTCTTTACATTGGGCGGCAGCGTGGTGTGGCCCTCCACCTGGCCAATGATGGTCAGGCAATGAATCGTTCCCCGCCGGTTTTTCACCACGGTGGAGCCCATTTCGATGATCTGCTGCTGCGGGCTGTCCTTGTTTTCATTTTCGCCGCTCTGGCAGTTGTTGGCGTACTGGTTCATTGGATATGCTCCCTCCTTTTCCCGTAGTGTTCTCCAAAGAACGGTAAACTATTCCGCCGCCCAAAACCCTCCCATTTTTACCATGACTTGACAATTCGGCGCTCTTTCTATACAATATGCAGAGTTATTTCCGTGGCTGCGGAGCAAAAAACGCCCTGTGGCCGTCAAAATAAGGAGGATATATGTATGAAAAAATTGCTGGCTCTGGTGCTGGCGCTGCTGCTGACGCTGAGTGCGGCGGGATGCGGCAGTCAGACCAAGGATGACACCGAGCAGCCCGCCATTCAGTTGACGCTGTGGACCTTCCCCGCGGGAGACTGGGGTGACAGCGCTGCTGTGGAAAAGCTGGTGGCACAGTTCAACAGCGTGTACCCCGACATTCAAGTGACCGTGCAGTGTCTGGATGAGACCACCGGCGATGACAAGCTGAGCACCGCCGTGGACGGCGGTGCTGCACCGGATGTACTGCTGGCGCAGCCGGATCGGCTGGTAAAGGTCTGGGGCAGCGAGGGAATGCTGGCGGATCTGTCCGGCATGTGGGACGATGTGGACAAGGCGGAGGTCAACGCCGCCTGCCAGAACGCCTGCTTCACCGCGGACGGCAAATGCTACGCTTATCCCTTTGCCATGAATGTACCGTGTATGGCCATCAACTATGACGCCTTTGTCACGGCGGGTGCCGACGAGTATATCGACTTGGAGACCCGTACATGGACCACCGAGCAGTTCACACAGGCAGTGAAGGCGCTGCGGGATAAGTACGGCGAGACCGTGGCCGCCGTGTACTGCTCCGGTCAGAACGGCGACGAGGGGACCCGGGCGCTGGTGACCAACCTGTACGGCGGTGCCTTTTCCAACGATGCCCACACGGGCTATGTCATGAATTCCGAGGCCAATCAGCAGGCGCTGACGCTGCTGCGGGACACCAAAGGCATCGAATTTGACGATGCCATCAACGGCGAGGAAGAGGCCACGCTGTTCTATCACGAATCGCTGAAGATGTCCTTCTGCTGGGATCTGACACGGCAGACCACACCGGTAGTGGACGAGCCTGCCGAGGAGGGCGGCGAGCCGGTGGTACATGAAGCGGGCAAAACCGTCAACGGCCAGACCATTGAGTTTATGGCCTTCCCCTCCGAAACCGGCGAGAGCCGCTTGCAGGGCGACATATGGTGCTTCGGTGTTTTTGACAACGCTGATGAGGAGCGGCTGGAGGCCGCGAAGCTGCTGGTACGCTTCTTTGCCGACGGGCAGGCTACCGCCGACGCGGTAAAGACAGCGGGCTGCTTTCCTGTCCGCGCCGCCGCTGACGGCGTCAGTCTCAGCGGTCTGTGGCGGGATGAGCAGGTAGCGGGAGAATACGCTAAGCTGACGGCGTTTTTGTCCGGCTATGACACGCTGACCCCCGGCTGGGCTACCGCCCGCACCGAGTGGTGGAACATGCTGCAGCGCATAGGCAACGGCGGCGATGTGGTCATTGAGACCAACACCTGCGCGGCCAACGCCAACGCGGCGGCACGGGAATAACGCGGCACAAAAAATGACAGGCATTCCGCCTGTCATTTTTTATCTGCCCCTGTCCAGCTCCGTTTTATCCCGCTCCCAGCAGCTCGCCGGCAATGTCCGATACCTCCGGCAGCATCAGGAAGCACTCGCCGATCCCCATATTTTCCGCCAGAGCAGCCTTTTTCCGCAGTGTCTGCACATCGTCAAACAGCACATAGTGGCTTTCGTTTCCGGTGCGGTAAGTAAAATAGCGGGCGCACAGCTCCTCGGAGAAATAGATGCTTTTCCCCTCCCGCAGCCGCCGCAGCTCCGCCGCGGCCAACGGACGACGCCGCCCATCGGCAAGCGGAAGAATGAAGTCCAGCCGCATCCGCTCCAGATCCAGCGCCAGCCGCTCCGCACCATAGCGGCGAAGTCCCTCCTGTAGACAGTTTTTCAGGGTACCGCCGGAAATGGCGGTGTTCAGCAGCACCGTGGCGCGGGGCGCGTGGGCGGCATACCGTTCCGGCACGAAAAGCCGCCGCTGGTATTGGGTACATAATTGCCCCATTAAGCCCGTTAATGTCCCCCGATCCGCCCCGTTATGGTACCAGTCCAGCACCACGCCATCGTAATTCCGCCGCAGGCACTCCCGCAAAATATCGTGAGCCAGCACCTCGGGAGCGCCGCACTCGCGGCTGTCGCACACCAGCATCAGTCCACCCCGCACCGGTGTACTTTCCGCCGCCGACAGCAACCGCTGTCCCAGCCGGTAAGCAGCCTGCACAGGTGAGAACGTCCCCCGCGGCAGTGTCTCCCCCGCCCCTGCCGCCAGATAGAACCGCATATACCCTCCCCCTTGTTTTTTTCAATAAAAACTGCTATACTACTTGAGAAAATTTATGAGAAAAGGAGCATGGATATGCGTGTTTCCCTGCGGCCTGACCGGCTGCTGCGCGACTACCGCGGCGTGACGGCGGAGCTGCTGCGTCAAAAAGGCATACGGCTTTTGCTGTGCGATCTGGACTATACGCTGGCGCCCAAGTCGGTGAGGATACCACCTGAAGACGTGAAAACCTGGATCGATGGGCTGAAGGCCGCCGGAATCACGGTGATGATCCTGTCCAACAACCGCAGCGGCAAACGGGTGAACGATTTCTGCCGCGTGCTGGGCATCGACTACGTCGGACACGCCCGGAAGCCCTCTCCCACAGGGCTACGGCGCGCCATGCGCAAGGCGGGCGCGGCGGAAGCAGAGACCGCCATGCTGGGCGACAAGCTGCTGACAGACGTACTGGCAGCCAACCTGTCCGGCGTAACGGCGCTGATGGTGGAACCGGCAGGCGGGGCGGCAACAGCGTGGCAAAAGGTACTGCACGCCATGCAGGCGCCCTTCAAGGCCATGGCGCGGGAAAAAGAAAGGAGCTTACTGCATGAATCATCTCACACGGATCGCTGACCGTCTCGGTGAACTGGACGCGGTGCTGCTGACCGGCACTTCCAACTGCTATTACGCCACAGGCTTTCTGGGGGAAGGCGTTGCGCTGGTGACAGGCAAGGGCAGCTGGTACTTCACGGACAGCCGCTACACCGAGGCTGCGGAAAAAGCCATCGGCGGCGCTGCCGTGATCGGCGAGGTTAGCCGGGAAAAACCTTTCTCTGCCCTGATTAGCGAAGCACTGGAGCGATCCGGCGCAAAAACGGTGGGGTTTGAAGACGCGGTCATGACCGTGGCAGAGCACAGTGTATACGAAAAAAAGCTGTCCTGTGCGCTGGTACCGGCCTCGGCGCTGATGACGGAGCTGCGGGGCAGCAAGGATCCGCAGGAGCTGGCCTGTATGGAGGCGGCACAGCGGATCGCCGAGGGCGCGCTGGCACAGATCCTGACGGAGATCCGCCCCGGCATGACGGAAAAGGCCATTGCCGCGCGGCTGGATTACCTTATGGTGTCCGCCGGGGCGGAAAAAACGTCCTTCGATACCATTGTGGCCTCCGGCCCCAACGGCTCCATGCCCCACGCCGTACCGGGGATGCGGCAGGTACAGCGGGGCGATTTCATCACCATGGATTTCGGCTGCGTGTATCAGGGCTATTGCAGCGATATGACCCGCACCGTGGCGCTGGGCGAGCCGTCCGATGAGATGCGGCAGGTTTACGATATTGTTTTGCAGGCACAGCTGGCGGGCATTGCCGCCGCCAAGGCAGGCGCGACCGGCGCGGCCATTGACGGTGCGGCACGGAGGGTCATTGAGGACGCAGGCTACGGCGCGTATTTTGGCCACAGCTTTGGCCACAGTCTCGGCATCGACATCCATGAGGCGCCCAACGCCTCCTCCGCCAACGACAAACCCATGCCGAAGAACGCCGTGGTCAGCGCCGAACCGGGCATCTACCTGCCGGGAAAATTCGGCGTGCGGATCGAGGATGTGATGGTGCTGCGTCCCCACGGAGCGGAGATCATCACCCACGCCAACAAGGAACTGACCGTTCTGTGAAGAAATAATTTCGGTTTTTTGGCAAAAAATACGGTAAAGCTCTTGCCAAACAATCGCGTATCATGTAAAATAGATAGTCGGAATTATTCTATTCGAGGGAATCGCATATTCCCTCATCAACATGGGAGGAATATCAATATGGCAACTATTACTGCCGGCGATTTCAGAAACGGTAAGACCTTCGAGATGGACGGCAAGATCATGCAGGTGGTGGAATTCCAGCATGTGAAGCCCGGCAAGGGCGCGGCTTTCGTCCGCACCAAGATGCGCAACGTCGTGACCGGCGCCGTGACCGAAACGTCCTTCAACCCCACCGCCAAGTTCGAGGAAGCCTTTGTGGATCGCCGCGACATGGCTTACAGCTACAACGACGGCGACCTGTACTACTTCATGGACCAGGAGACCTTCGACATGGTGCCTCTGGGCAAGGATCTGCTGGGCGACGCGTTCCGCTTCATCACTGAGAACACTGTGTGCAAGGTGCTGAGCTACAAGGGCAACGTGTTCGGTCTGGAGTGTCCCAACTTCATGGATCTGGAAGTCACTGAGACCGAGCCGGGTCTGGCCGGCAACACCGCCACCAACACCCTGAAGCCCGCCACCGTGGAGACCGGCGCCGAGGTGAAGGTGCCTCTGTTCATCAACATCGGTGACAAGATCACCATTGACACCCGCACCGGCGAATATATCGGTCGCTGCAAGTAATTCTATTCCGTAGCAATCAACCAACCGTAAAGAAAGGAGCCGAACATGGGTATTTCTGAGAAGGTAGCATATCTGAAGGGTCTGGCCGAGGGTCTGAAGCTGGACGCCGACAGCAGCGAGGGCAAGCTGTTTGCCGCCATCATCGACGTGCTGGATCACATGGCCGACGAGATCGAGGACATGCAGGACGAGATGGTGGATCTGGAGGACGGTCTGGACGCCGTCAGCGACGACCTGAGCGAGGTGGAGGAGTCCCTCTACGAGCTGGAGGACGAGGATGACGAGTGGGAAGATGAGGATGAAGATGATGAGGACTGCTTCATGACCACCTGCCCCGAGTGCGAGGAAGAAGTGTATTTCGACGAGTCCATTCTGGAGGACGGCGAAGTGGTGTGTCCCAACTGCGGCACCAAGCTGGAGTTTGACCTGAGCGATCTGGCCAACGCTCTGAACGAAGCCGACGAGGAAGAGGACGACTGATCCTGATATGTGTATCAAAAAAGAGAGCCGCACGGCTCTCTTTTTTGATGTCCTTACCGAAGCGACACCGTGTCACTATCGCAGTCATAGGCCAGCTTGCAGACTGTTCCATCGGGTGCGGTATAGATCAGCAGCAGGATGTGGGTGTCGCTGCGGAAACCGTTGACGCGAAGGATACCTCCGGCGGTATCCATGTCCTCCGGCACCAGTCGTTCCTGTGCCAGCTGCTGTCGGATATATTGTCCCCGCTGCGTACGGACGGCAGTCAGGCGGCTCTCCTTGAAATCCGCGAAATCCCACAGGGAAAACTCACTACTGCGGGAGGACTCCTCTGAATCGGTAACAGCCACGGCATACACGCCGTCCGACGACCAATAGAAGCAACGGAAGGTATCGCCCTTCTCCGATGCGACGCTGACATGGGTCTTACAGCTGGTATCATCCGCCAGATAATACCGTCCCTTCCATGCCCGCACCAGCACCTGATCGTCGCTGAACAGGCTGGCGGGATAGGCTTCGATGCTGATGGTCTCGTCAACGGGTGAATGCTGGCGCTTGAAAATGTTGTTGGTCTCACCGCTTCGCTGGTTCAACACCAGAAAGATACAGACGCCCGCAAAAGCCAGCACGGCAAAGAGGAGAACGCCGGCCAGAATACGGCGGAACAGTCTTTTCTTTCGCCGGTCGAGATTTTCCCGGGAAATATCCAGCACCGCCTGCACGGCGGGCGACGCATTTTCGGCTGCGGGCGGCTGTGGGATGGTGGGTGACGGGATGGGGGTGATGTCAGGTTCCAAGATTTCCTCCTTTTCGGCGGCGCGGCAGGTCAGCAGATCGTCCACACGGAGATGAAACACCTCCGCCAACGGCTGCAGCAATGTCACGTCGGGGTAGCTAAGCCCGCGCTCCCATTTGCTGACAGCCTTGTCGGTAACGTGCAGCGCCTCCGCCAGCC
>CAKTKM010000072.1 GCA_934569425.1 uncultured Oscillospiraceae bacterium | reverse complement strand
GTCGTATATCAAGACGGATAACACGTTGATTCAACAAAATTTTGCCCGATGGACTTGTCATCCATCGGGCGTTTTTGTATAATAAAAGGAAAGAAGAGTTCCTGCTGTGCTTTCGGGAGGGAATCAGGGGGAAGGAAGTTTTAGGGATTGTCATTGCTGTTACGGAGCAATGGTGGTTTAAGCTATACCATGGTGCTTCACGTGCATTCACCGGTACTGTGGATGGCAAGGAGTATGTCTGCAAAAATGGTTCAGCGCCAAAACACTTTGTCCCTCTGTTGGGTAAACGGTTAAGGTGCAGTATCCGGAGGGGAAGCCATCTGGCGGTCGTTTAGTATGATCGGTGATGTAGTCTCGATTCAACAAAATAAAAATTTTGTTGAATCGAGTGGAGGGGAAACAGTGTTTGGAAACTGTTTTGGCTACCGATGACTCTGCCCCTGTGACATTCGTTCTTTATTGCAGTTTTGCAAAATTCACGCGGTTTTGCCGCGATTTATGATGAAGGGATTCGCTACGGCTATGGATTATCGTTTACAGTCGCCGCCCATTCTGGCGGATTTTCTCAGTTATCACGAGACCATCAAGGCGCATTCTCAGCGCACGGTGGATGAATATTATTTGGATCTGCGAAATTTCTTTCGCTATATCAAACAGCTCCGGGATCCGGCGCTACGGAGTTTATCTCTGGAACACATCGACATCATGGATGTTGATCTGAGCCTGATCCGCACCATCACGCTATCGGATATTTACGGCTATATGACATATCTCAGCCGTGACCGCGTGCGGCATACAAATTGTGAAAATTCTGACAAAGGGCTGAATGCTGCTTCGCGTGCCAGAAAATTGGCAACGATCCGTTCTTTTTTTAACTATTTATGCAACAAGATCCATGTTTTAGAGGAAAACCCCTGCAAGGATATTGACGCGCCCAAGCAGATGAGATCCCTTCCCCGTTATCTGACACTGGAAGACTCTCTTTCCCTGCTGAATGCCGTGGACGGAAAGCATAAGGAGCGGGATTTTTGCATCATTACGCTTTTTTTGAACTGTGGATTGCGCATCTCTGAGCTGATCGGGCTGAATATCAGCGATATTCAGGATGATGCCATGCGGGTGTTGGGTAAAGGCGGCAAGACCCGTATGGTTTATCTGAACAATGCCTGTAAGGATGCGTTAGCGCGATACTTGGAAGTGCGGCACCCGATCAGCGGAAAGGATCGGGACGCACTGTTTCTCTCGGAGCGGGATCAGCGTATCAGCCGCGCAATGGTGCATGCCTTGGTAAAAAAGCATCTTGCCATGGCGGGGTTGGACAGTACCCGGTATTCCAGCCACAAGCTGCGCCATACAGCGGCCACGCTGATGCTGCAAAACGGCGTAGATGTTAAGGCTGTGCAGGAGGTGCTGGGACATGAGCACTTGAATACCACCGAGATTTATACCCATATCGACAATGAATCCCTCCGTGTGGCGGCAAGGGCAAATCCTCTTTCGCATGTGAAGATGAAAGGAAAAATTGAGAACGAAGAAAAGGCGGAATAGTTCCGCCTCTTCTTTATTCGGGATAGTACCCTAAGATGTGCAGCACGCGATAGTGCTGATAATCATAGGTGTTTAATGGCCGGCAGTTGGCGTCGTAGCTGTGGGCGGCGATCCGGATGCCGGACGCTTCACCGCTGCCGTCATTCGAGAGGACGACCGGAGAATGCTGGAATACGTCTCCTTTGAAGATCAACTGGATCACGTCCCCCGGCTCCGCCATGGACAGCTCCTGTGTCACCATACATACCGGTCCCGAAGAAGGCTCTGGCCGCACAAGAAAGTTGTGCAGGAATTCCACACCTGTCCAGGCGGGCGCCTTATCGTCGGCATTGATATAGTACCAGCCGAAGGTTGGTGTGAAATTCATCACGCCGGTGCCGGCATAAATGCACTGTGACGCGAAATTGGTGCAGTCTCCGCCGATATTCTCATAATCGTAGAAGTCCGGATTGCGGCCGTATGCCCAGTATCCGGCGTATGCCGCAGCCTCATCGCGGCGGTATGGCAGCAAGGCCATTTACGATCCCCCTGCCTATCCTATGTGCAGGGAAGCTTATTCGGTGCGCAGCGCCCGCAGACTGTTGAGGATCGCCAGCATACAAACACCTACATCGGCGAATACGGCCAGCCACAGCCCCATATCTGTCAGCAGCGACAAGAGCAGGATCAGAACCTTTACCACGATGGAGAAGACAATATTCTGCTTGGCGATGGCCATGGTCTTTCGTGCGATACGGATCGCCAGCGGCAGGCGGGACAACTCATCGGTCATGATGACCACATCCGCTGCCTCCATAGCCGCATCGCTGCCCAGGCCGCCCATGGCTACGCCCACATCGGCGGCGGCCAGCACCGGCGCGTCGTTGATGCCGTCGCCGGCATATACTACGCTGCCAAGCTTTTTCAAGTCTGCCAAATGCGCCACCTTCTCCTCCGGAAGCAACTGCCCCCATGCGTTGTCAAGACCGATTTCACGGGCGATGGCATCCGCCGTAGCCTGACGGTCGCCGGACAGCATGGTCAGATTGTGGAGCCTCAGCTTCCGCAGCGCAGAGATGGCATCCTTTGTGTCGGCCTTCAGTGTGTCACTCAGACCAATGCAGCCCAGATAACGTCCATCATATGCCACATATACTGCGGTGGTTCCGGAGGGCTGTGTGGTGACGGTAATGCCAGAAAGCAGTTCCTGTTTGCCGGCCAGCGCCGCGGCACCGTCCAGCGTGGCGCGGATACCGTTGCCGGATAGCTCCTCAATACTGCTCAAGCGGCTGCCGTCTATTGGCTTTCCGTAGGCTTTCAGGATGGATTTTGCAAGAGGATGTGTGGACTGGCTCTCACAGTAGGCGGCAACCTCCAGCAGCTGCTGCTCCGTCACGCCGTCGGCACAAGCGAGGGAGGTTACGGAAAAGACACCCTTTGTCAGTGTACCGGTTTTATCGAAGGCGGCAATATCCGCCTTCGCAAGCAGTTCAAGATAATTGCTGCCCTTCATCAGAATACCATTGTAGCTGGCGCAGCCGATGCCGGAGAAAAAGCTCAGTGGTACGGAGATCACCAGTGCGCAGGGGCAGGAGATGACCAGAAATGCCAGCGCCTTATGAATGAACATGGACCATGTTCCCATGCCGAGCAGCGGCGGAAGCACTGCCACAAGTACGGCGATACCGCAGACTGCCGGCGTGTAGATCCTGGCAAAGCGGGTAATGAACCGTTCCGGCTGTGCCTTGTTGTCCTGCGCGTCTTCCACCAGAGCCATAATGCGGCTGACGGAAGATTCACCGAAGGGCTTTGTGACACGGATCTTCAATACACCGTTTTGATTCACACAGCCAGCCAGCGCTGTTGTACCTACGCCCCATTCCTGCGGCATGGATTCACCGGTCAGCGCCGAGGTATCCACTGTGGAGCTGCCCTCGATCACCTCGCCGTCCAACGGTATGCGTTCGCCGGGACGAACCAGAATTATATCGCCAACGGAGACGCTCTCGGCTTTGACGGCGGTCACATCCTCACCCTGCAGCAGGTTGGCGTGATCGGGACGAACGTTTACCAGCGCTTTGATGGACGCACGGGAGGACCCCACCGCCTTATCCTGAAGCCACTCGCCGATCTCGTACAGCAGCATGACCGCCACAGCCTCCGGATAGTCGCCGATACAGAAGGCACCGATCGAGGCCACTGTCATCAGGAAGTTCTCATCAAAGATCTCGCCGAGAGCAATATTCTCAACGGCTTCCTTCAACACGGAGAAGCCCGCCAGCAGATAAGCGATGATGCAAACCACCAACTGCCAAATGCCATCCAACCAAAAAATAGAGAGCAGCAGACCAACAGCGGAAAGTCCCATGCGAACATAGGTAAACGCGCCGTGTTCCTCCTCGCCGCCGTGTTCATGGGAATGACTGTGCTCATGCTCATGCTCGTGCTCGTGCTCGTGTTGGCAGCAATGTTCATGTTCGTGTTCGTGTTTGCAGGACATTGTTATCCCTCCATCCTTTCCATAATATGATCAAAGGCCATTGCAAAAATGTGATCGATGTGGTCGTCGTCCAGCGAGTAGTAGACCACTCTTCCCTGCTTGCGGCTCTTTACCAGCCGTGCATCCCGCAGGATCCGCAGCTGATGGCTGACTGCCGATTGCGTCATAGTCAGCAGCGCCGCCAGATCGTTCACGCACATTTCTTCAATGTGCAGCGCACAGATGATCCGGCTGCGGCTGGAATCGCCGAAGACCCGAAAAAGCTCCGAGACCTCATAGATCGGCTCCTCCTGCGGCATCTTTTCCTGCACGCGGCGTACCACATCCTCGTGGATAATGTTGCTTTCGTAAGTGGTGTTCTCCATAGCGGACTCCTTAATATGAACAAGCATTCATATGAATTGTGATTCATATATACACCTGCGGGCCGGAAATGTCAAGTGTTTTTTCTCTTTTTCTTCTACAATTTTTCCCAGTTGATTGACTTTAGCGGACAAATGCATTAACATAGCATATGGAATAAATTGATTTGGAGGTTTCTCAATGAATACGGCAGAACTTTCCAGCGTATGCAAACAGGTACGCCGTGACATCATCACCATGATCGCCAATGCCGGCAGCGGCCATCCCGGCGGATCGTTGTCTATGGTGGAGCTGATGACCAGCGTGTTCTATAACCATATGCGTATTGACCCCAAAGATCCAAAGAACCCTGACCGCGACCGTTTTGTGCTGAGCAAGGGTCACGCCGCCCCCTGCTATTATGCGGTTCTGGCGGAGCTTGGCTTTATCAGCCGCGATGAATTTGCCAATTTCCGCCAGCTGCACAGCATCCTGCAGGGTCATCCCGACTGCAAGAAGGTGCCGGGCGTAGATGCTTCCACCGGCTCTCTCGGCCAGGGCTGCTCTATCGCTGTGGGCATGGCACTGGGGGCAAAGCAGCTGAAGAAAGACACCCGCGTCTACACCATTCTGGGTGATGGCGAGTGTCAGGAAGGCCAAATCTGGGAAGCCTTTATGGCTGCCAACCACTATAAGCTGGATAATCTGACCATCATCATTGACAACAATGGTCTGCAGATCGACGGCAGCAATGACGAGGTTATGAGCCTTGGCGATATGCCTGCCAAGCTGCGGGCGTTTGGCTTTGATTTCCATGAGATCGACGGTCATGATCTGGACGCCATCGAAGCTGCGCTCAGCGCCCCTGTTGTGGCCGGAAAGCCCCGCTGTATTCTGGCGCATACTGTCAAGGGCAAGGGTGTGTCCTTTATGGAGAATCAGGCGGGCTGGCACGGTAAGGCGCCCAGTGAGGAGCAGCGTCAGCAGGCATTGAAGGAATTGGAGGGCTGAAACATGAGTGAAAAGATTGCGACCCGCGAGGCCTACGGCAAGGCGCTGGTAGAGCTGGGGAATCAGAACGACAAGGTCGTGGTGCTGGATGCCGATCTGGCAGGTGCCACCATGACGAAATATTTCAAAGCCGCCCATCCCGACCGTTTCTATGACTGCGGCATTGCCGAGGCCAATATGGTGAATATCGGTGCGGGTCTGTCTACCATGGGGCTGATCCCCTTCTGCTCGACCTTTGCCATGTTTGGTGCGGGTCGTGCGTATGAACAGATCCGCAACTCCATCGCCTATCCCAAGTTCAATGTGAAGATCTGCTGCTCTCACGCCGGTGTTTCCGTAGGTGAAGACGGCGGCAGTCACCAATCCATTGAGGACATCGGCCTGATGCGGCTGATCCCTGGTATGACCGTTATCGTTCCTGCTGATGCCAACGAGGCGCGTAAGGCTATTTTTGCACTGGCTGAGTTTCAGGGGCCTGTTTATATGCGTCTGGCTCGTTTGGCTACTCCGGTCTTTGAGGAGGATTACCCCTTTGAGATTGGCAAGGCCAACGTCCTGCGTGAGGGCAAGGATGCCGCGGTGTTTGCCTGCGGATTGATGGTAAACGAGGTGCTGGAGGCTGCAAAGCTGCTTTCCGCCGAGGGTATCGAGATCACCGTCATCAATATGCACACCATCAAGCCGCTGGATGCCGAGTGCGTGCTGCGGTACGCCGAAAAGTGCGGCAACGTGGTCACTGTGGAGGAACACAGTGTCATCGGCGGTCTGGGCGATGCGGTGGCGGATGCCCTCATGGGCAAGGTTTGCTGCAAGTTCAAGAAGATCGGCATCAACGATCAGTTCGGTCAGTCCGGCAAGGCTGCCGATGTGCTGCGGGAATACGGCCTGACGGCAGATCAGATCGCTGCCAAGATCAAGGAAACATTGTAAAAAGGAGACGACAAATGATTGCCCCCAAGTGTCCCTACTGCTCCGGTGAAATGCGGCCGGGTGTACTGCGGACAGTGCAGAGCGCCGGTGTGTGCTTTGAGCCGACTCCGGGTCTTAGTGATACCGTTGATCTGGCTGGTCCATATCTGTTTCGCCGAGACATCCAGTTTTCATCGTTTGGCTGCAGCAAGTGCAAGGCTATCATCCTGCGTTATGAAGAGGCATAAAAAATATCCGGTGCAGCTGCACCGGATATTTTTTATGCGGAAAAGAGTTCAACTTACGCCTTGCCGGCGCAGCCCAGCACGTCCACCAGCTTATGACGCACCAGCTCCTTGATGTTGGCACGGGCGGGCTTCAGATACTCGCGGGGATCAAACTTGTCGGGATGCTCGTCCATGAACTGACGGATGGTACCGGTCATGGCCAGACGCAGATCGGAGTCAATGTTGATCTTGCATACGGCCAAACGGGCAGCCTGACGCAGCTGCTCCTCAGGAACGCCGATAGCGTTGGGCATTTTTCCGCCATGCTCGTTGACCATCTTCACATACTCCTGAGGAACAGAGGAAGAACCGTGCAGCACGATAGGGAAGCCGGGCAGGCGCTTGCTGACTTCCTCCAGCACGTCAAAACGCAGGGGAGGTGGCACGAGGATGCCTTTTTCATTCACGGTACACTGCTCAGGCTTGAACTTATACGCGCCGTGGCTGGTTCCGATGGCGATGGCCAGTGAGTCACAGCCGGTCTTGGACACGAACTCCTCCACCTCCTCGGGACGGGTGTAGGACGCGGCATGGTCCGCTACCTTCACATCGTCCTCAATACCAGCCAGCGTACCCAGCTCGGCCTCTACCACAACGCCGTGGTCGTGGGCATATTCCACGACCTTCTTGGTGATCTCGATATTTTCGGCAAAGGGCTTGGAGGAAGCGTCGATCATCACAGAGG
>CAKTKM010000071.1 GCA_934569425.1 uncultured Oscillospiraceae bacterium | reverse complement strand
GCATCGTGTACCGCGACATCGGCACGGTGGACAGCGAAATGGAGCAGGGCGAGGCGCAGCCGCGCATTGCGCCGCCCTTAAGCGAGGTATTTCACCAGCTTCCCGCATAATAAAAAACAGAGAAAAAACGCAAGAAAGCGGACAGCAAACGCTGTCCGCCCCCTTGCAAGATATGGTGTCAACTTGTGTCCCTACGAACATTATCCGAAAGAAACAGGAACTTTTTTCTTTTTCATTCCCCGTACAGGGCGTTCACCACCTGTGAATACACCTGCTCGGGATTTTCCTGAAACCGCCGCGCCAGATCGTCGGCCATTTCCTTTGTGGCCACCATCAGCCGCAGCTGCATCACGTTGTCCACATCGTCGCTGAGATTCAGCTCCACGGTGTAGGTACCGTTCTCCCGGCGCGCCACCTCCGCCCGCACCTGCGCACGGCGCAACAGCTCCTGCCGGTACTCCGCGATCAGCCTGTCCGCCTTCATACGAACGGATAACGGCAGGCTGGACTGGCAGATACCACTGTTTTTCAGCCCCTTGGCGGTGATGATATACCGCTGCTGCTGATCCAGCCGCAGATGATCAGTCTCCACCAGCTCACCGAGGCACTGGGAAAAGGCAAAATAGTCAATACCGTCGTCGATCATGGTCAGCGACTGCACATCGCTCAGGGGCATCGGCTCCGCCACGCCTGCCGCCACATACAGGATCAGAAATTTGATCTCCAGCTTGTCACGGATAAATCCCGCGCTCATCTTCTCACGCTCCCTTCCCTGTCATTGCGCCTGTGGCTCTGTCCGCCGGCGCACCACCACATTCTGCTGACCCAGCCACTGACGGCACTCCTCCAGCAGCGCCGGATGGCACAGGCACTTTCCCGCCAGCGCCTTGCCGCTGTCGGCAAGGCGGATCTTCACAATATCCTCTCCGTCAAACATGGTCATCACCAGCTGGATATGGCGGAAGGCCACGCTGTCCATCCCCGGCACCCGCAGATACAGCACCTGATCGCCGCCCACCTGAAGCTGGGCCGGGATATTGGCGGCATCCTCCGTATTCAGGGGATAGATGGACTCGCACAGGATCTGGGGCGGCTTTTCATCCCGCAGGGACAGCTTGCCCCGCACCACCACCGGCGTATTGACCGCCATATAGCTGCCGCAGTTTTCGATGGTACGGCTAAAGCAGATCAATTCCACGGAGGAGATCTCATCCTCCACCGTTACATAGGCCATCAGGGTGTTTTTCTTGGTGGTACGGGTCTTGTTGGCGGTAACGATACCCGCCACCGTAACGATCTGCCCGTCCACAAAGCGCGTGGGGCCGTCCGTATCCTCCACGTCCGAAAGGATGTCGTGAATAGGCGTGGCGCCCACCGCCTGCGCGGCGGCGCGGTAGTCCTCCATGGGATGCCCGCTGAGGTACAGGCCCGTGGTCTCCTTCTCCATGAACATTCGCTCCGTGGCGGTAAACTCCGGAATGTCCGGCAGCGGGATCTCCGCCGTATGACCGCCGCCGTCTCCGCCGGAGGCCATGCTGAACATGTCCAGCTGTCCCTCCACATTCACCTTGCGGCTGTCGGCGATGGCGTCCAGCACCTTTTCGTAGATCCGCAGCAGCTGGGAGCGATAGGTTCCGAAGGCGTCGAAGGCGCCGGCCTTGATCAGGTTCTCCACCGCCCGCTTGTTCATGTCGCCGTAGTCAAACATCCGCTGGCAGAAGTCGTGGAACGAGCGGAACGCGCCGCCGCTCTCCCGCTCCCGCACCATGGCGCGGATGAAGCCCCGGCCAATATTCTTGATGGCCACCAGACCGAAGCGGATGCCGTCCTCCTCCACGGTGAAACCGTCATAGGAGCGGTTCACATCCGGCGGCAGCAGCCGGATATTGCAGTTGCGGCACTCAGCAATATACTCCGATACCTTGTCGGAGTTGTCCAGCACCGAGGTCAGCAGCGCCGCCATGTATTCCTTGGTATAGTGGCACTTGAAATACGCCGTCTGATAGGCCACCACCGCGTAGGAAACGGCGTGTGCCTTGTTGAAGGCATAGTTGGCGAAATCGTAGATCTCGTCATAGATGGCCTGCGCCGTGGCTTCCGGAATACCGTTGGCCACGCAGCCTTTGATCTGGCGGCTCTCGTCGCCGTGGAGAAAGGCTTCCCGCTCCCGCTCCACGTCCTTGGCCTTCTTCTTGGACATGGCGCGGCGCACCATGTCCGCCTGCCCCAGCGAATAGCCCGCCAGCTCCTGAAAGATCTTGATGACCTGCTCCTGATAGACGATGCAGCCGTAGGTTCCCGACAGGATCGGCTCCAGCTTGGGATGCTTGTA
The DNA here is from genome assembly GCA_934569425.1 of uncultured Oscillospiraceae bacterium. Taxonomy (GTDB): domain Bacteria; phylum Bacillota; class Clostridia; order Oscillospirales; family Oscillospiraceae; genus Vescimonas. The sequence goes on along the minus strand of CAKTKM010000071.1, from coordinate 4,948 downwards.
GCTGACCAGCTTGGGATCGTGTTTGCTGGCGATGAATCTGGGAATGGACTCCATGGGTCCGGGACGGTACAGCGCGATGATGGCGGTAATATCCTCGATGGACTGGGGCTTCAGCCCCAGACACACGCCGGTCATGCCGGTGGATTCCATCTGGAACACGCCGGAGGTACGTCCCTCCGTCAGCATCCGAAAGACCTCCGGATCGTCCATGGGGATCTTTTCGATGTCAAAGTCCGGCTGATACCGCCGCACCATTTTCACCGCGTCGTCCAGCACCGTCAGGTTCCGCAGACCGAGGAAGTCCATCTTCAGCAGTCCCAGCTCCTCCAGCGTGATCATGTTGTACTGGCAGACGATGGACTCATCATTGCGGGCCAGCGGCACATATTCATACACCGGAAGCCGGGTAATGACCACGCCCGCGGCGTGGGTGGAGGCGTGGCGGGGCATCCCCTCCAGCGCCTTGGCGGTGTCGATGAGCTTTCTCACCCGCTCGTCTGTCTCATACAGGTCGGACAATTGGCGGGACAGCTTCAGGGCATCGTCCAGCGTGATATGCAGCGCGCTGGGGCCGGAGGGTACCAGCTTGGCCACCACGTCCACCTCGGCATAGGTCATGTTCAGCGCCCGTCCCACGTCCCGGATGGCGCCCCGGGCGGCCATGGTGCCGAAGGTGACGATCTGCGCCACATGGTCGTCGCCGTACTTGCGGCGAACGTACTCCACCACTTCGCCCCGCCGGGTATCGCCGAAGTCCATATCAATATCCGGCATGGACACGCGCTCCGGATTCAAAAAACGCTCGAAGTACAGCTGATACTGCATGGGGTCGATGTCCGTGATATGCAGGCAGTAGGCCACCATGGAGCCGGCGGCGCTGCCGCGGCCGGGGCCGACGGGGATGCCCGCCTCCCGGGCATAGCGCACAAAGTCCGACACGATGAGGAAATAATCGGTAAAGCCCATTTTCTCGATCATGTCCAGCTCGTATTCCAGCTGACGGCGGTATTCCGCCTTCTCTGCGCCGTAGCGCTTGGTAAAGCCCTCGTCGCACAGCTTACGGAGATAGGTGGGCGAATCATAGCCGGGCGGCAGCTTGAACTCCGGCAGGTGGTACTTGCCGAAGGTGAATTCCAGTTGGCAGCGGTCAGCGATGCGTTGTGTGTTCTCCACCGCGTCCGGATAGCCGGAGAACAGCGCCTCCATCTCCTCCGTGGAGCGCAGGTAGAAGTTTCGCGGCTCATAGCGCATACGGTTCTCGTCATCCACCGTTTTCCCCGTCTGGATGCACAGCAGCACATCGTGACTCTCGGCGTCCTCCTTCCGCAGATAGTGGGCGTCGTTGGTACATACCAGCGGGATGCCGGTCTCATTGTGGATGCGCAGCAGGGCGCGGTTGACGGTGGTCTGCTCGGCGATGCCGTGATCCTGCAGCTCAAGGTAGAAGTTGCCCTCTCCCAGGATCTCCTGCAGCTCCAGCGCGTAGGCCTTGGCGCCCTCATAATCGCCGCCGAGGATCCGCTTGGGGATCTCGCCGGCCAGACACGCGCTCAGGCCGATCAGCCCTTCGCTGTGCTGGCGCAGCAGCGTCAGGTCGATGCGGGGCTTCATGTAAAAGCCCTCGATATAGGCCTGCGACACCATGTAGGACAGGTTGCGGTAGCCCGTCTCGTTCCGGCACAGCAGCACCAGATGGCGGGACTCGGTATCGAATTCATGCTGCTTGTCAAAGCGGGTGCGGCGCGCCACATAGACCTCGCAGCCGATGACGGGATGGATCCCTTCCGCCTTGCAGGCACGGTAGAAATCTATGGCGCCGTACATGGCGCCGTGGTCGGTGATGGCGCAGGCGGTCTGCCCCATCTCCTTGACCAGCTTGGGCAGGTCACGGATGCGGCAGGCGCCGTCCAGAAGACTGTATTCCGTATGGACATGCAGGTGGGCAAAGGCCATTACCGCTCCTCCAGCTCAGCGAGCATATCGCACAGCAGCTCTACGCCGGACACTACCAGCAAACGGCAATGCTGCGTCACGCCCAGCTCCTGCGCGGCGGCGGTACCCTCGATGTCTTTTTCCGCCAGCAGGTCATGGCAGTCCAGTTTCCGGAACCGCTCGGTAAAGCGGCGCTGAAACTCCTGTGTCAATTGGGTGGAGCGCTTCTTGCCTTCGGAACCGTTTTCCAGCGTGGCGGGATACGCCGTTCCCAACACCACCGCCGCGGCGTTGACCACGCCGCACACGCCGCCGCAGCGCAGACCGCCGCCGAAGCCGCTGGCGATGGCCATACTCTGCCGCTCCGTCAGGCCGGTCACGTCCGGAAAGGCCAGCAGCACGGCTTGTCCGCAGTTCAGACCCTTTTCATGATATTCCTTCGCTCGTTGGCATCTTTCCATCTTTGTCATAGCTTTCGTGCCTCCTCCATGATCTTTCGTATCCGATGGTTCAAGCAGGATTTGCTGATAGGCGGATCGAACAGCGCCGCCAGCTGCGCCAGCGGCAGCTCCGGATTTTGCAGCCGCAGCCGCGCCGTCTCCTGTATCTTCTCCGGCAGCCTGTCCAGCACACCGGCTCTTTCCAGCTTCTCGATAGCCTCCTGCTGCGCCGCCACCGCGTCCAGCGTCTTGTTCACATTGGCCATGTCGCAGTTCATGGCACGGTTGGCGCCGTTGCGGATCTCCTTGTCCACCTTGGCGGTCATGATCTCCGTGGCGGCCACCGGCGCACCCAGTGTAGTCAGCAGATCCTCAATATGCTCCGACTGCTTGAAATAGATGACCGCGCTGCCGCCCCGGGTCACGCTGCGGGGCAAGAAGCCCATCTCCTGCAGCAGCGCCGATACTTCCCGGCTGGCCTGCGCATGGGAAGTACACAGCTCCAGATGATACCGCTTCTCCGGATCGGTCACGCTGCCGCCGGCCAGAAACGCGCCCCGCAGAAACGCCGCGCGGCAGCAGTCATCCTCCAGCAGGGCGAAGTTCACATGCATCACCAGCGCCTGCCGCGGGTCATACCCCAGCGTGTCCAGGATCCGCCGCAGCTTCTCCGGATCCGTGATCTGAAAGATCAGCTTGCCGCCGGACACTTCCTCCGGCACACGGTCGAACCGTACATTGAACGCCCGCTGGAACAGGCGGGGCAGCCGGGCGGCAAACTCCGGATTCTCCGTGATGATCCGCACCTCCCGCACGGTGAAGGTATTGCTATACAGCAGCGCGCCATAGCTCTCGGCGCGGGCGCAGCACAGCCGCTGCACCGGTGCGCGGCACAGCTCCGCCTTTGCCTTATAGGAAAACGATTGCATGGCTGCCCTCCTTGTCAATTGATGGCAGAGTCTTTTCGTGTGTACTCCTCGTAAACGGTCATCAGCTCATGGGCAAGATGCCCGGGATTGTGACGCACCAGTCCATTCTCCAGCGCCGCCACCGGCCGGTCGATCAGCTCCACACCCAAGGCGCGGCAGCGCTCCGTGTCGTGACGGATGGGCTCCGCCCCCTCCGCGGCATAGCGGCGGGCGATGGTCTCCGGAATGGGGGTGGAATTGGTCAGGCACAGGTGAAACAGCCCCGGCGCACTGTGACTGAACAGCGCCTGTATGTGGTCAGCCGCCGTATAGCCCTCCGTCTCCCCCTCCTGCGTCATAACGTTGCAGACATACAGCTTCACCGCCGCGCTGCGGGCGATGGCCTCCGTGATGCCGTCCACCAGCAGGTTGGGGATGATGCTGGTATACAGGCTCCCCGGCGCCAGCACGATCATGTCGGCCTCCTCGATGGCCTGCACCGCCGCGCTCAGCGCCTTGGGACGCTCCGGCAGCAGCCGGACGGAGCGGATGCGGCAATCCTGCTTCTTCTTGCAGTAAAAGATCCGGGATTCCCCCAGCACGGTGGCACCGTTTTCAAAGGTGGCCTCCAGCTGGACATTCTCGTTGGTCACCGGCAGCACCCGCCCGGTAATGGCCAGCACCTTGCTCAGACCGGACACCGCCTTGTCAAAGCTGGGCATGATGTCGTTCAGCGCCGCCAGCAGCAGGTTGCCAAGGCTCTGTCCCGCCAGCGACCCGTCGGAAAACCGGTAGGCCATCAGCTGCGCCATCAGCGGCTCGCAATTGGCGAGGGACTGCAAACAGCTGCGGATGTCCCCCGGCGCGGCCATGCCCAGATCCTGCCGCAGCAATCCGGTGCTGCCGCCGTCGTCCGCCACCGTGACGATGGCGGTGATGTTGCGGGTATAGAGCTTCAGCCCCCGCAGCAGGGTACTCAGCCCCGTTCCGCCGCCGATGCCTACCACTTTGGGTCCCTTCTCCGGCGGAATATGATAAAAATACTGGGACACGATCCGTCCCCTGCCTTTCCCTGTCCCGCGCCTCAGCGGGAAATGTCGCGGTGGCTCTCCGTTACGGCAAAGCCCGCCGTGCGCAGCGTCTGCGCCAGCGCGTGCGCCACCGCCACGCTGCGGTGATGCCCGCCGGTGCAGCCTATGGAGATCACCAGCACCGTCTTGCCCTCGGCGTTATACCGGGGCAGCAGGAACAGCAGCAGCTTCTCCAGCTGCGCCATAAACTCCCCCGTCTGGGGGAAGGAAAACACATAGTCACGCACCGCCGCGTCCAGCCCCGTGCCGGTCTTCAGCTCCGGCACATAGTAGGGATTGGGCAGAAAGCGCACGTCAAACACCAGATCCGATTCCATGGGCAGTCCGTACTTGAAGCCGAAGCTCATCACGTCCACCTGCAGCCCCTGACGGTCCCGTTCGCGGCCGAAGAGATTCAAAAGCTCGCTGCGCAGCTTCCCCACCGAAAAAGCGGTGGTGTCCAGCACGATGTCGGCGTGATCCCGCACCGGCTGCAAAAGCTGCCGCTCCAGTGCCACCGCCTGCTCGATGCTCCGTCCCTCCGCCGACAGGGGATGGGCGCGGCGGGTCTCCTTATAGCGGTTGATGATGGTGGCGG
>CAKTKM010000070.1 GCA_934569425.1 uncultured Oscillospiraceae bacterium | reverse complement strand
CATGTAGTCTGAGCCACCGCGGTAATGGGCAAAAGGTGATTATTTGGGTCTGAATCCAGCCATTTTTGCAGCTTTTCCGGCGTTTGAAACACCAAAGAGTGGTTTGACCAGCTTGCCACGCCAATGACCTCCGGATGGTGCTCCTCGCCGATGATCAGCGGGATACGTCCGTCTTCATCGGCCTTGGCGACAAGCTGCTGGATCCGCCGCACATTGGGACAGGTAGCGTCTATACACCGTACCCCCATCCGCGCAAGACAGTCGAAGACTTCCTTTCGTTCACCGTGAGAGCGGATTATGACCGTATCACCGGGGCGGATCTCCGCCATACTGCTTACGCAGCGGCCACCCAGTGTCTCCAATTCGCGCACCACATGGGTGTTGTGGATGATACTTCCCAGCATGACGCAGCCGCCTTGCTGGCGGGCGGTTTCCTCCGCAAGCTTTACTGCCCGCTCCACGCCATAGCAGAAGCCCGCACTTTGCGCCTGAATGACCTTCATTGTGCGCCACCAAGCTCATAGACCTGACGCATGATCTCGTCAGCATTTTGCTGATATTCCTCCGCGGTTCCCTTGCGCTCGGTATAGACCGGGACATAGGGCTTTCCGATCACGAGGGGGATCTTATGAAACAACCGCTTGGTGGTGCCGATGAACACCGGCAGCAGCTTCACACCGGCACGAATGGCGATCATGGTAACGCCGCCCTTCGGGCGCACGCTCTGCCCCTTCTTTACGCGAGTCCCTTCCGGAAAGATCAGCAGACTGAAGCCTTCCTTCAGACTTTTGATAGCCGTTTTAATAGCGCCTATATCGCTGTTGCCCCGATCCACAGGGAACGCACCCATCCGGCGGATAAAGCCGCCCACGATGGGGATCTTGAACAGCTGGCGCTTTGCCATGATCCGCAGGGGAAAATCACTGGCCAGCGCGCAGACCAATAACACAGGATCCCACCAGCTCGAGTGGTTGACGCAGATTAGCACCGGCTCATCCGGAAGATTCTCCCTTCCCTGTACGTCCAGCGGATGCAGCAGCAATACCAGCGGCCGCAGCAGCTTCCACATAGCGCTGTAGAATTTGTTTTTCACGCGCCCACCTTCTCCCGTATGATGTTCAGCAGTGCTTCCTTGCTCTGCTGAAAGTCCAAATGGCTGGTGTCCACCACGATGGCGTCCTCCGCCGCCCGCAGTGGCGCTGCGGCGCGGTGGGTATCGTTATAGTCCCGCTCTTTCATTTCTGTCAGAACCTGTTCATAGGGCCGTGGAGTCCCTCTCTCCTGCAGTTCTTTTTCGCGGCGGCGGGCGCGGATCTCCACGTCTGCCTGCAAAAAAATCTTTACGTCCGCATGAGGAAGAACAACAGTTCCAATATCGCGGCCATCCATGATGACGCTGCTTTTGCGGGCGAAGTCCCGCTGCATGTCCAGCAGGAACGTCCGCACTTCCGGAATGGCAGACACCGCCGAGGCATACAGGGACATCTCCGGCTCCCGGATCTCCTTTGTCACATCCTCGCCGTGCAGCAGCATATGCTGTAAGCCCTGTGCGTCATAGGACATTCCGATCTTCACCTGCGGCAGCAGGGCAATAATAGCGGAGGTATCGCCGGCGTCTATCCCCTGACGGCGTGCGCAGCAGCCGATGGTGCGGTAGATGGCGCCGGTATCCACATAGAGGATACGCAGCTCTGCCGCTACTGCCTTGGCCAGCGTGCTTTTTCCGGCGCCGCTGGGGCCGTCCACCGCGATGGAATATATTTTCTCCCGGTTCTCTCCCATGTGATCTCACTCCTGCTCCGCCGCGGAAACGCCGGCCAGATGGCCGGTCGCCCACGCGATCTGTAAATTGAATCCGCCGGTATAGGCGTCCACATCCAGTACCTCTCCGGCAAAATACAGGCCGGAGATCCGTTTGGACTCCATTGTGCTCGGCGTTACCTCGCCGACCTTCACGCCGCCCGCCGTGACGATGGCCTCCGCCACCGGGCGCACACCGGTGATGCTGATGTCAAAGTGCTTCAATTGGTGGATCAGCGCCCGGCGCTGCTCTTTCGTCAGAGAATTGGCCTTCAGTGTAGGCAGAAATCCCAGACGCCGGGTCAATACCGGCGCCATGCTGTGCGGCACCAGCCCACACAGCAGTTTTTCCACATCGCGGTTGGGATTTTCGCTGATGTCCCGCAGGATGCGGCTCTCCAGCTTTTGCTCATCCAGTGCGGGCTTCAAGTCGATGCTGAGACGGTATCTCTCTCTGTCCCAATCCCGCAGATGGGCGCTGGCAGACAACACCAGCGGACCGGATACGCCGAAGTGGGTAAAAAGCATCTCACCAAATTCCCGGAACACCGCTTTATTTTTGCTGTTGTAAGCCGTCAACTCCACATTTTTCAAGCTCAGCCCCTGCATGTGACGGCAACACTCGTCATCGCTCACCAGCGGCACCAGCGATCCCCTTGGCTCCACGATGGTATGACCCAAAGCGCTGGCGATCCGATACCCGTCGCCGGTGGAACCAGTCCCGGGATAGGACATACCACCGGTGGCAAGGATCACTGCATCGGCCGGATAGACGCTTTTCTCGCCGATCACCGCAGATACATGACCATCCGCGGCTTCCACCGCTGTGGCACGGTCGTGTATCCACCGGATCCCCAGTGCCTTGACCTGCCGCTTCAAGGCGTCGGTGATGTCAAAGGCACTGTCGGACACGGGGAATACACGGTCACCCCGTTCAACCTTCAGCGGTACACCGCAGTTTTCAAAAAACGACATGGTGTCCTGACAGGTAAAGCGGGACAGGGCGCTGTAAAGGAATTTTCCATTACGGGGAATATGCGCCATCAAACCATGCAGATCCGTGTCGTTTGTGACATTGCAGCGACCCTTTCCGGTAATATTGATTTTTTTCCCCAAGCGTTCATTGGGTTCTATCAGGCTGACTTCCGCGCCGCGTCCGGCGGCGGAAATGGCAGCCATCAAACCGGCGGCGCCGCCGCCGATCACTGCGATCTTATTCATCTTCTGCTTTCCCGAAAATACTGTACTTTGACCAAACCTGCTCCATGTCGGCAAACACGCGGCTCACTTCATCCCGCTTCCGCTGTCCCACCGCCAGGATCAGCGCGTTTATCAGGCTCAGCGGCGCTGCCAGCGAATCCACATAGGACAGCGCCTCGCACCGTACCAGCAGTGCCGCGGACGCCAGAGGATACAGCGGCGACATCTGGCTATCGGTGATGGCCACTACGTCCGCTCCGCGGTCATGGGCAAGCTGAATGGCATGGATCCCCATATTGGAATAGCGGGGGAAGCTGATGCCCACCATCACGTCGCCGGGGCCGATGTGGATCATCTGCTCATAGATCTCTCCTGCTGCCGTATTCTGCACATAGATGACGTTTTTGAACAGCAGGTGAAAATAAAAATTCAGATAACCTGCCAGATAGGAGCTGGAGCGCACACCCAGTATATAGATGTGCTGCGCGTTCAGCAGCAGCTCCACTACCCGCTGAAATTCACCGCGGTCGATCTGCTCAATGGCAGTATGGATACTGTCCATATCCCGCTGCATCACCGCCGCCAGAATGTCGTCGCCGGTCATTTGATCCTGCGAGGCCTGGATCCGCTGCACCGAGGTCAGCTTGCCGCGGATGATCTCCTGCAGCGCCTTCTGCATGGCAGGATAGCCGGTATAACCCAGCTCTGCGGCAAAACGTACCACCGTGGATTCACTGACCTGTGCCGTCTGTCCCAGCTTGGCGGCTGTCATGAACGCAGCCTTGTCGTAATTGTTGAGGATGTAGTCGGCGATTCGCTTCTGTCCCTTGGAAAAGCCATCCCTACTGGCGCGTATATTATGTAATACGCTCTGTTTCATACTGTTTCGCTTCCTTTTAGCGCGGAGATCTCCGCGTCTGTCAAATAGCGCCATGCGCCGCTCTTCAGTGTTCCCAGCGTCAGGGTATCCTCCGCCACGCGGCGCAGCCGCGTCACCTGTAATCCGGACAGGGCGCACATGCGCCGGATCTGGCGATTTTTCCCCTGATGAATAGTCACCTGCAGCATGGCCTGTCCGTCCCGCCGCCATAGCGTCTCCGTCTGCGCCGGAACAATGGGTTCTCCGTCTTCCAGTGCTGTCAGCGCCGCCAGTCGCTCGGCGGCGCCGTCCAGCTCTCCTGTCACTGTTACCTCATACACCTTATTGATCTGGTGACGGGGATGCGTCATAGCCTGCATCAGCGCGCCGTCGTTGGTAAACAGCAGCAATCCCTCGCTGTCTTTATCCAGCCGCCCCACCGGAAAGACCCGCACGCCGCAGTCCGCCACAAGCGCGGCCGCCGTGGCGCGTCCATACTCATCACGCAGGGTGGTTACATAGCCGCGCGGTTTGTTCAGCATCAGATATACCATCTGCGCTGTAAAGTCGATCTGCTTGCCATCGATGAAAATGACGTCGTTTTCCGGATCAGCCTTGCCGCCCAAGGTGGCTACTGTGCCATTGACTGTTACCCGCCCCTCCGCCAACAGGATCTCGGCGGCGCGGCGGGAACAGCAGCCGGAGCGGGCGATCAGCTTCTGCAGCCGTTCTTTCATGATGGATCCTCCGTGTTCTTTGTCAGCACTGCGGCAAAGCCCTGCTGATACAGTGTCTTGTGATCTGCCCAGTCGTTGCCGTCCTGCAGCGTTACCGCGATCAGGCGATGTCCCTCACGCTCCACGCAGGATACCAATGTGCGGCCCGCTGCCTTGGTATACCCTGTTTTCATACCGATGCAGCCATCCAGCTGCGAAAGCAGCTTGTTGTGATTGGTCATCGTCCGCCCACTGATCTTGACCGTGCGGGTGGAACAGATACGGCGGAATGTTGGGTCATTGGCGGCGTATGCCGCCAGTACCGCCATGTCATGTGCGGTGGAATAGTGGTTGTCGTCGTCCAGACCGTTGGGATTGGCAAAGGAGCTGTCCTTCATGCCAAGCGCCGCTGCTTTCCTGTTCATAGCCGCCACAAAGACCTCCAAACCGCCGCAGTGATCTGCCAGTGCCAGAGCAGCGTCGTTTCCGCTGCACAGCAGCAGACCGTATAGCAGTTCTTCTACCGTTACCGTTTCACCGGGCTTGAGATACATGGAGGAACCCTCCACCATATGTGCCTGCGTTACCGTGATGGTATCGGTCAATTTGGCACGCTCCAGCACCACGATGGCAGTCATGATCTTCGTGGTGCTGGCGATCCGCATCCGTCGTGCGGCGTCTTTTTCATAGAGCACTTCCCCGCTGTCGGCATCCATCAAAATGGCTGTCGTGGCGGAGATCTGCATACCTTCCGCGCGACAGGGAAGCAGTGTTATCAGCAGCGTCAGAGCCAGCAGCGCCCCGCACAGTCGTTTTCCCATGGTATCACCCCGGAAAACAGTCTATGCAGGCGTAGCTCGTCCTTAGCTTCCGATCTGTCTTATTCCGTGAAATCTTTTTCTGCCTTTTTCCGGTCAATAAAGCTCTCTACGCGATCCAGCACCTGCGGAACCAGCTCGATCGCGCGATCCACCGTGGTGATAGCGGGTGCGGCAACCGGCAGCATACGGGTCACACCATCTTTGACCACCAGGAAAGCCATCGGCTCCACGCGGACGCCCGCACCCGCGCCGGCGCCGGTCTGATTGGCCTGCTTGCCATAATCTCCGCCGCCGCAGCCAAAGCCGAAGCTCAGGCGGGACACAGGGATCAGGGTCACGCCGTCGGGCGTGGTGATCGGCTCACCCACGATGGTGTTGGAGTCCACCATTTCGCGGATCTTCGCCATGGAGGCTGTCATGACCTCAGTAATAGAATTCTTCTTTTCGTTCATTTCCATGCTGTTCGTCCTTTCTGTATCGTCATACGTCCTGACTTCTTTCACGCGGCCTGCTTCGGCGCGTTATTGCCCTTTTCTTTGGCAGCTTCCTGTACCGCCTGCTTTTCCGCCGCTTTTTTCATGGCACGCTGCCGCTTCAGAAACGGGATGCCGAACCGCAGTACAGGGCCGCCGGCGGCAAAGGCGATGGCCAGCAGATCAGCCACGCGATAGCGGAATCCCACTGTACCGGATACCGTTGTCTCTGCGGCGGAGAAATCCATTTCCATATGGATGCGGGGATCCGGCATATCCACCCATTCCTCCAACCGCGGCATTACCGTCCACACAGCAGTATTGACCCAGCCGTACCACTCTGCCGTGTTGGCGGGGTTCTCGTCCCCCAGCACGATGGATATGTTCAGCGGGTCAATGCGGATACGCTTTCCGGCGCGGCGCAGCGCACCCTTCACAGCCTGCCACAGCGCACGGAGTCCGCCGCGCATATCGTCAAAGGTCAGGCGGAAGACAGGCACCGGTTTCTTTTGGGACTTCGACTCTGTCTTTGTGGGCTTTACAGACCGTTTTTCCGCTTTTGCCCTTTTTTCCGGCGGAGGAACGATCTGTATGACCTTCGGGCCGAGCTGCACGGTCACGCGCAGCTCCTCACCGAATGCAAGGTTCACGCTCACCCGCAGGCACAGCAGCACAAGGAGCAGCGCCGCCAGCATACCCAGTATGATCCATCCCACCAAGGCAAACGCCTCCTTTCTCCGGGATCAGCTTTCCGGAAGGAACTCCTCTGGAACCTCCAGCAGGTTGCCCCGCTCGTCAAGACGCAGCTGTCCGTCACCCTCCATCCCCGGCATCTCCGGCAGGTCGTCCAGCGACTGCAGGTGAAATGCCCGCAGGAACGCCTGTGTGGTGCGGTACAGACGGGGCCGCCCCGGCACCTGAAGGCGTCCGCACTCCTCAATCAAATGGCGATCCAGCAGCAGTCCCACCGTATAGGCACTGTCCACGCCGCGGATCTGATCCACATAGGCGCGGGTGGTGGGTTGATAGTAGGCAATGATGGTCAGCACCTCCAGCGCGGGCTGACTCAGCTTGGCGGGCTTGCGTACCTCAAAAGCGCGGCGGATCATATCGCCGTATTCCGGCGCGGAGCAAAGCTGGTAGCTGTCCTCCATCTTCAAAAGCCGCATCCCGCGGCGTTCGTAGGAATAGTAATCCGCCAGCCGCTGCAGCACCAGCTCCACCGTAGGCCTGTCCATATCCAGTGCCATGCAGATGCGATCCACTGCCACCGGTTCGCCGGAGGCAAAGAGAATGCCCTCAATGGCGGCTTCTACTTCCTTCATTTCAAGCGTATCCATATCTTCTCTCCCTCAAACCTCGCCCTGCCAATCCTCCGGCATGTCACCGTCACATTCCACGGTACAGTCGCTGACGCCGGCGGCCAGACGGATGATACGGCTGCGGCACAGCTCCAGCACAGCCATGAACGTGGCCACGATCTCGCTGCGGCTGCGGCTGCCGCGGAACAGCAGCAAAAAGCGGGTAATGCCGCTTTGCTTCAGCCGGCGGAATATTTCCCGGGCTTTGGTCTCCACCGAGTACGGCTCACGCCGCACGATCTCATCAAAGGGCTTCAGGTCCGGC
>CAKTKM010000069.1 GCA_934569425.1 uncultured Oscillospiraceae bacterium | reverse complement strand
GCATGGGGCGTGGTTTTCTGCAATTGAGAAAACGAAAATGTGGTTATTTTTCGCAATGGTGTTCTTTGACCGTCTGGTGCATTTCGTGTTCCTTTCCGGTAATGACCGTGGGAACCACCTTGATGACCTGTGCGCGGCAGCGGCTCTTGGCCTCGTCGAACCGGCCCATGCCCTTGGGGTCAAAGGCGGTGCAGAGCAGCAGCATGGCCTTGACCTTTTCCCCCTCGTCCGTGACCACCTCCGCCCGGCCGCGGAACATGGCGCTGCGGTAGGCGGTGGTAAACTGGTTGGGCAGCAGTGTGGCGGTGGAGACCGCGGTAACACAGACCTCTGCGCCGTTTTTCAGAATATCCCACCGCTCGCCGGCGCCGGCGCAGTGGAAATACAGCGTGTTATAGACCTCGTCGCCCACCACGTTGACGGGGGTGGCGTAGGGGGCGCCGTCGGGGGCGACCATGGACACGGTGGCATAGACGGAGTGACGCAGTACCTCCCACGCAAAGGCGGCGTCCCGTTCACATTCTTTTCTGCGCATGACAAATCCCTCCTGATCGATAGTAGTTCCATTGTGGGGCAAAAGGGGGCGTTTGTCAAGAGGCGGATGCGTTACAGCAGCCGCTCCCAGCGGGGAATGTCCCAGCCGGTCGTATCAAAGGCGGCGCGGACGGCATCGCACATGATCTGCAGCTTTTGACGGATGAAGGGAGACTGGATCAGCAGCTGCGCCTCGTCATCGTGAACCATGAAATACTCCATGATGCGGGCGCGATCCTCATGACGGTCCACACAGGCATAGCTGTCCACAAAGTGAATGTCCGGCAGGGCGCCGGTGTAGAGGGTGCCGGGCTGCTGGGGATTGAGAGAGGCGGCGTCGTTGGTGTAGGAGAAGCCGTCAGGGTTCAGGGCGTCCCACTGATCCATGTCAAACAGAGTATAGTCGCAGCTCAGAGCGTGATTTTCGGTGGCGTGCCAGATCTCGTGGCAGATGATGCTGTCCAGACGGTAGACCTGCTGGATGTCCAGCGCCACATACTGCCAGTCAAAATTTTCATAGGTGCAGCCGGCAATGGCGTAGTTGGCCTCGATGGAGCCCACCAGCAGGAAGCACAGGCCGCCATCACCAGAGCTGTCACGAAACTGGGCGGGAAAGCCCTCGGGGTACAGGGCGAGGGTGCTGTCCAGCGCCGCAAGCATCCGGTTGATTCCCTCCAGCTCCGCGGCGGCGTCCATGGTGCCGGAAAGGCGGATGGGGTGATCGCACAGCGCCGCACCGGTCTGACACTGGGAGGACAGCAGGATCTGAACGCCGTATTTCTCCTGTATGGTATCGGCGTATTGCCGCGCCTGCTGAAGCGTTTCCGCTACGGGAGCGGCATCGGCGGAAGTCCAATAGGTTTGGGAGAGGGTCTTATCCACCGTCAGAGGGGAGGAAACAGGGGCGGTGTCGGCCATGGCGGTGAAAGACAGCTGGGCGGGGTCCATCACATAGAAGCAGAAGCCGCCGCTGCGGTACACAGCGCCCACCAGCACGTTATCCTCCCGCAGACGGCAGGCAGAGTACATTTCACCGCTGACGCCGCAGTCGGACAGAGAACAGGCGGTGATCTGCAGTCCCATGCCGTACAGGGTGGAGCGGCCGCCGGAGACCCCCATGAGATAGGGGGAGCCGCCGATGGCGTACAGGTCGCCGCCGGTATCCAGAAACAGGGCGGCATCGGCAAAGAAAAAGGTGTCTCCGCTGCCGCAAAGAACGGAATAGCCCATTTTTTCATTGTCAAAGGACAGCAGCGTCATGCCCTCGCCGTTGAAGGTCACCTGATAGCGGGTGGTTTGCAGCATGGTGAGGGCGCCGGTGCCGGGATCCAGAAGAGCCGTGCCGCATTCGGTGCTGTAGGGGGAGAGCAGGAACTGCGCCGCCAGCAGGCTGCCGGAGGGATCGTAGGCCGTCAGCTCGGCAAAGCGCAGCTCCAGCGGCAGGGATACCCTATCCGCCGTACCGCCGGACACATCTTGACAGTACAGCATGCGGTCACGGAGAAAATAGTAGCGGCTGCCGTCGGAGGAGAAAAAGCCGTCTACAGTCTCGGCGCTCATGGAGCCGGTCTCCTCCAGCGAGGCGCTGAGAAAGCGCCAGGTGTTCGTGTCCCGCTGGCACAGTGCCAGACGGCCATCGGAGAAGGGCTGGGGCTTGAGATCCCAGATGCCGTCCAGCGTCAGCTGGTGGCAGACGGTATCCGCGGCGGCGTCTACCACCTGCACGGTGGTGGACAGCGCCTCATAGTCCGACCAGCAGAGGGCAAAGCGGGTGCTGTCGGTGGGGAAAAGGGCGCTGAGGGCGGCGGGGTGGGTGCAGGTCAGCTCCTGAACCGGCTGCCAGTCATGGCGTTTCTCCGCGCCGCAGCCGGAGAGCAGCAGAAGAAGACACAGCGCCGCCAGCAGCGCCGGAATGCATTTGGTGTGTTTCATATGGGTCGAGTTGCTCCTTTTTGCGCCGGCGGGAAGACCGACGGGGCGGGGTGATTCCGGAAGGAAGACCTTCCTGCATAGATACGCATAAGGGGCGGGATTTGTTGCAGGGGGCGTGAATTTTGGAAGGGTGGAAAATGGGGAGAAAAGCGTCCTGTTTTCGCAGGAAAACAGGACGCTTTTGTAAAGTGTGGGGGATCAGCCGGTTTTTCCGGAGTCAACGCGGTTGATCTCGGTGAGCTGGTCATACAGGCGCTGCATATCCAGAACGCTCTTGCTGCCGGTGTTTTTGTCACGATTCAGATCCGACACGTCCTGCGCGTAGCCCTGCAGCAGTTCGATGCCTGCGCAATGCTCATAGAGCCGCTGCAGGTCATAGACGTCCACCGTGCCGTCCAGATTCACATCGCCGTAGGCATGGAGGGTGAAGACCGCGGGATCCAGACCGGTGATCACGCCGCTGGAGACCTGCACTTCGATATTGCGATCAGCGTAGTTCCATCCGGACGAGGCCGTCAGCGTATAGGCACCATCCGCCACACCGAAGAAGCTGTAAGCGTTTCCGTGAACGGTGGTGACGTAGGTGTTTTGGGCGTTTGCCAAGGTCAGCTGGGCAAGATCCAGACTGGCATCCAGCGTTCCGCTGAGGGTACCCGGCGCGGTTTCGCCGTTCACCAGCACCTTGGCGCCGCCCCTGGCACCGGTAAGGGAGAGTTCCAGACCATCCAGTGTGACGACATTCACCGTCAGCAGCTGGCTGCTGTGGTTGTCGATACAGGTCAGGGAGACGAGCTTGGGACAGCCGCGGACATCCAGACGGGTCAGCCGGTTCAGGCTGCAATTCAGATACTCCAACGCGGGAACGGCAGTGCTGCCGCCGGCGTATACGGCCGGGGTGAAGAGGGAAGACAGAAGGGACTGGGACGCGGTCTTTTCACCGGGCAGACGCAGCGTTGTCAGCAGGTTGGCGGAGCAGTCCAGATAGGAAAGCGCCATGCATTGGCTGACATCCAGCTCCTGCAGCATGTTGCAGGAGCAGTACAGCTCCCGCAGCTTCGGGTTATTGCCGAGCGTCAGGGTTTGCAGGGCATTGTTTTCACAGGAGAAAAATACCAGATCGGGCTTTTGACTGATGTCCAGCGCGGTCAGCTGGTTGTTGTCGCAGAAGACGTCGATCAGCTTGGAATTCTGGCTGAGATCCAGCGCGGTCAACTGATTGTGGGAGCAGAAGAGGGACATCAGCTCAGGGCAGGATGTCAGAGTCAGAGACGTCAGCCGGTTGTTGGAGCAGTGCAGCTCAGACAGATCGGGGTTGTGGGTGACGTCCAGCGTGGTAAGGGCGTTTCCGTCACACTCCAGATCGATCAGCTTGGTGTTGTGGGACACGTCCAGCGCGGTCAGCCCGGCGCTGAGACAATTCAACTGGAGCAGCTCGGTGCAATTCTGGAGGGACAGCTGGCGGAGCGGATTTGAGCCGCAGGACAGCCATGTCAGCGCAGTGTTTTGGCTGACATCCAGCGTGGTGAGGGCGTTGTTGCTGCAGAACAGCCGATCCAGCTTGGTGTTTTTGCTGACATCCAGTTGGGTGAGGCTATTGTTGCTGCAATCCAGATTGATCAGCGTGGAGACCTTGCTGAGATCCAGCTTGGTCAGGGCGCAGTTGCGGCAGGTCAGGCTTTGCAGCAGGGGGAATTTCTCGATGCCGCTCAGATCGGTGATGTTTTTGTAGGAGCAGTCGATCTCTGTGACGGCTTCCACCGGGATCAGACCGTCGCTGCCGGCGAATTCCCGATCCAGGTAGGAGCGGAAGACCTCGTCGGGGAAGATCTTCTCGTCCAGTGCGATGCGGGTGGCTTCTTTGAGCTTGACGGCGACATTGCACTGCTTGGTGCCGAGGCGGACGGTGAAGGAATACGTCTGCGTATCATCCCCGATCTCCCAGGAATTCTCCCGCTGGGATTCAAAGACGGCGGTATCCAGCATGGGGGCGAAGCCCAGCTTAGCGGCGATGTCGGCGCTGCTGCCGGTGATGACGGTATCATCATAGAGCGCCACCTCGAACTGGACGCGGCCGGAGTCCATCGCCGCCTGCAGGGTGAAAAGACCTTTCCACTCAGGGTGCTCGATGCTGAACTTGATGGTGTCCGCACCCTCGTAGAGGGCGACGGGATAATTGGTGCAGCGGATGGATTTGATCTGGTTCTCCTCTTTGAACTGCACGTTGACATCGCAGTTGACGGAGCCCTCCGGATCGCCGAACATGCCGTAGCCGAGGGAGACCGTGGAGACGGCGCGGCCGTTTCCATCCGGCGTGATGTTGTCGGCCATCTGCCTGGCACCGTACTGGAAGCGCTGGAAAATGTCGGCGTTGGTTCCGGGGAAGGTGCGCTCGTCCGTGTTGAAGTAGATCATGCCGATGTCCGTCAGGGTCAGGACAAAGCGGAGGTCGCCATCGGTGGTGACGTCGTAGTAGAAGACGCCGTCCTCGCAGCGTTTGGCGTCAACACCCTTGATGAGCGTTACCACATAATCGGGGTCCTCCAGCGCAAGGGACTGGAAAAGAGCCTTGGCGTTCAGCAGCGTGACGGGAATGGAATAGGAGGCACTGCCTGCCGTAAGGGTAAAGGTGTGGTCGATCCCGTCGTCCGGCGTCCAGATGTTGCTGCTGCTCTGGTCGCTGGTGAGGTTGATGTAGCGGGAGTTGATGCCGAACAGCTGGAAAATGTCGATCGCGGTGCCGGTGAAGGTGGTTTTGCCGCTGTTATAGACATTGGCGGCCTGCTGGGACAGCTTGGCGGTGAAGCGCTTCTCCCACTTGGAGAAGTCGTACCGATAGGTGCCGTTTATATTGTAGCGGGAGCTGTCGCTCAGCAGGATGGGGGATTCCGGCGTCAGGGATTCGATGGGATCCTTGAGGATCTCCACCGGAATGGGAATGCACTTGTCCAGCACGGTGACGTTGATGGTGTACCGGGAACCGGCCTGCCAGTTTTCCTCGCCCGGCGTGTAGCAGCTGTAGGACAGATCCAGGAGGATCGCCAGCTCCTCCAGGGTCAAGTCGGCGGTTTTGCCGCCGTCGTAGGTGGTGTGGAGACGCAGGGTGTCAAGCACATAACGGATGTCATAAAACTGATTGTACCGGTTGCTGTGCAGCTTATCCGCCAGATAGGTGGTGCCGCCGGTGTAGGTGAGATCCTCCAGAATGTGCTGGGGCGCGACGACCTTTACCGGTACATCGTATGTAATGCCGCAGAAGCTGAGGGTAATGGTGGTTTCGGTGCCGACCGGCCAGCGCTCCGTCATGCTGCCGGTGAGCTGCTCTACGCCGGTATCAAAGGTGCTGTAGAGCTGGTCGAGGGTATAGACATGGAAGGACCCCTCTTCATCAGCACTGGTGGCGACAGCATAGGTCAGATCCCTCAAGGGCAGATCGTATCTGTATTCACAGTAGAACTTGTCCTCGGTATCGAACTGGGTATGGATCTCGCTGCCGTACACCAGCTCCACCGGAAGAGCGGAGGACACGCGGAAGGCGGTGACGGTGGGGACAGCGGGGGGGAGAGCCGGCTCCCAGCAGAACCGGTAGCTGCCGGAAAATTGCTGATCGGCGGGGAGATTCAGGTCTTCGTTGGCATCGCAGACAGCGGAAGCATCCACATCGCTGTAAGAGAAAGCGGCGGCGGGGTCGCAGCCGTTTTTGGCAACGACAGCTTCATCGTTGGTGCAGGCGAAGGCTCTGCCGCAGAGCAGGCAGATAGCCTCATCATAGCCCTTGTCCCGGTTGGCTGTGCCGGGGCCGAGAATGTGGCTGGCGTGAACCACATAATTCGTGTCATCGGTCACGTCTATCGCGGCAATGAGCGTATCACCGACCTGAAGGACGACGGGGTATCTGGTGGTATCCACGTCTTTGGTATAGGGAACACCGACGTAGAACCTGCCGTCCTCGTCAAGATAGCCGCTCTGCTTATACAGAGTGGTGGTGCAGTCGGGGTATGCGGTGGTGGCCTCCTGCGCCACGGCGTCAATGGACGGCAGGGTGGTTTCACCCCCGGTGCCGGTCTCCTGCGCCAGTACCTGTACCGGCAGCAGGGTCAGCAGCATCAGCACCGCCAGAAAAAGACTTATGATACGGTTTTTCATCTCTCTCCTCCTGTTTCTTTCTGTTTGCCCGGCGCACCGCCCACTGGGGGCGGAACGCGGAGCGATTTATGTTCAGTTTATCATCAATCGGCCAAGGGGACAAGGGGGAGGGCTGTGGAACTTTGCACGAAATTCCCAATGAAAATTTGTGGAGGTTGCCAGCGGAGAAAGGCGCTTGCAAAAGCGGGAGCGGTTGGATATAATAAGAGCATCCCCAAAGGAGGTGCCGTTATGTCACAGGTGACCAAGCGGGCGCTGGAGGCGTCGCTGAAAAAGCTGCTGCTGCAAAAGCCGCTGAATAAGATCACCATTAACGATATTGCCGAGGACTGCGGCATGAACCGCATGACGTTCTACTACCACTTCAAGGATATTTACGATCTGATCGAGTGGAGCTGCCGGGAGGACGCCAGCCGCATACTGGAGGGCAAGAAGACCTATGAGACGTGGCAGCAGGGACTGCTGCAGATCTTCGAGGCCGTGCAGGAGAATAAACCCTTCATCCTGAACGTCTACCGCTCCGTCAGCCGGGAGCAGGTGGAGAACTATCTCTATAAGGTGACCTACGACCTGCTGGAGAGCGTGGTGGAGGAGCAGGCTCAGGGTATGAGCGTGCGGCCGGAGGACAAGGCGTTCATCGCCACGCTGTATAAATACATGCTGGTGGGGCTGTTGCTGGACTGGATCAAGGCGGACATGAAAGGGGATCCGCAGATCATGGTGGAGCGGCTGGATCAGGTGATCCACGGCAGCGTCAATGCCGCGCTGGAGCGGCTGCGGACGGATAAGCCTTTATCAAACGAGGTCAAATGATAAAAAACTAAACACTTCCCATGCCGGTGATAAAAATTTTATCACCGGCATTTTTCTGCTTATGGAACAAATCCTGTAAAAGGTGTATGTTTTCAGCATGAAGCAGAAAACATAAAGTGAAAGGTTTACAGGAGGTTTTACGATGTATTATTCCAGTGGTAATTATGAAGCGTTTGCCCGTCCCAAGAAGCCGGAGGGCGTGGATCAGAAATCCGCCT
>CAKTKM010000068.1 GCA_934569425.1 uncultured Oscillospiraceae bacterium | reverse complement strand
CCCATCCTCTGCACCATCGGTCTGGCGGCTGCCTGCTCCGGCGGCGTTATGGGCGACCACTGCTCCCCCATCTCCGACACCACCATCATGGCTTCCGCCGGTGCGCACTGCTTCCACCTGAACCATGTGTTCACCCAGCTACCCTATGCTCTGACCGTTTCCGGCGTGGCCTTCGTCAGCTTCATTCTGGCCGGCCTGATCCAGAACGTTGTCATCTGCCTGATCATCGCCTGCGTCCTGATGGTCGCTACCCTGCTGGTCATCAAGGCCATCGTTGCCAAGAAGCATGCCGGTATCTTTGCCGAGATGGCTGAGGCCAACAAGGCTCTGGCCAACCAGAAGTAATTTCTTCGGTTCGGTACATACCCCATATCAAAAATACCGTGGGCATCCGCCCACGGTATTTTTTGCTTACAGGTAGTCTCTGCCGGTCAACGGCTTTGCCGCAAACCGAAAAGGCGGCAAAAGTGCAGCCGGGAAAGACACAGGAGGATCCGCCGTTTTGGGCGGATCCTCCTGTGTTTTCCATGTTTTCCGGAAAGTCTGCCTTGCAGAAGTCTCCCCGCAGTTTAGTGGTTGGCAACGAAAATAATATCCTGCTGCGCCCAGAAGTCCGGTGTAAAGCGGATCTCCAGCTCCTGCCAGCCCGCCGGGACTTCAAATCCGATGGATCCCTTCATTTTTTTGCCGGCGGCTACCGCGCCGTCCAGCTGCTGATCACTGCTTTCCAGCTGCGCACTGAGACTGTAATTACAGGCATAGCCGTCGCAGTAACCATCAAAGCACAAAAGCGAGCTGACATTGATCTCACTGGCGGAGTTGTTTTCGATGGTGAAGGAGCAGAGAACAAACACATTGCCGTCCCCGGGCTTGTTGTAGGCGGAGCCGCTGCTTTCCGTCACGGAATCCATGGAAACAACGATGCTGTTCAGCTCCACTTGATCTCCCACATAAAATTTACTTTCCCTGACAGCGGGTGCCGGATCGCCGGAAGCACTTGGCTGCGAGATACCTCCGCTGCCGGACGGTTGATTTTGCCCGACTTTTTTAGGGCCGGAATTCCCGGCGCCAATGGCGGCAAAAACGATCACCGCAAGAATGACCCAGAACCACCATTTCTTGTAAATGGGCTGCTTCAGGCTGGCGTTTTTTGCGCCGCATTGCGGACAGACCTTCGTGCTCCCGTCCAACTGCGCACCGCAGTCCTTGCAAAAAGAAATCTGATTTTTCATTACCTTCTCTCCTTTATAAAAAATACCGAATTGGGATATTTTCATTATACCGGTTTGGGATAATGAAGTCAAGAGGGGGGAATGTCGTGCGGATCAAAGAGCTCAGAAAAGAACAGAAGATCACCCAGCTGAAAATGGCGCTGGATCTCAATATGTCTCAGAATACCATCAGCCGATACGAAAACGGCGAGCGGGAGCCGGGAATTGCGGAGTTGATCCGCATAGCGGACTATTTTCATGTGACCATTGACTATCTTGTGGGGAGAAGCGACACGCGATGACACAAAACCGCCTAAGGGCGCAATGCCTACCAAAAGATCCCGCAGCCTCAACGGCTGCGGGATCTTTTTTATGAGCAGCGCAGGCTGCGGGAACAATTTCCGCCCCTTGTGCGTTTCTCTATTGCGAAAAAGCTTATACCTCGATGCCGTATTTCTCGAATCGGGGGATCAGCCCCTGGCGGGGGTGGGGGTCGCCGTCGTCCGGGATCTGTGCCAGATCATAGCCGGGATAGTCGTTTCCCTCGATAATGGCAGGCCCGTTTTCGGTCATGCAGATGTCCCAGCCCACATAGTGAAACTCCGGATACATCATGGCCGCCTTCAGCGCCAGCGCCTTCACCTCCTCGTGCATGGGCATTTGATAGCCCTTCAGTACGATGCCGGTGGTGGGGTGGCGGTCATATTTCTTCAGTTCTTCGTCGTGACCCTGTCCGGCGATCTTTCCACTGTCCAGATCGAACCGCATGGTAATGCCGCCCCGTCCCATGTTGTCAAAGGCCACGCCTCCGGTGCCGGCCTTACAGGCGGCGTAGATCACCAGCGGCTCACCGTCCTTGACAAACGTCGCCACGCGGATGCAGTTGATGGAATCGGGATGCAGCGCCGCCGCCCGCGGGTGCTGGCGGATCACCTCCTCGGCGATGCCGAACCGCTTCTCCGGCTGCTTCAGATAGCGCCACATGGCGTCCAGATCTTCAAAATCCGCTTTTTGCAGCTTTTCGATGCCGCTGCCGCAGTCGCCGTCGATCGGCTTGGCGATCACCGCGTCCTTGTCCGCCATAAACGTGCGGAACTGCGCGGCGTCGGCGGTAAACAGATTCAGCGCCTCCCGTCCCATCAGCGGGCGGAACTTCTCAAAAAACGCATTTTTATCGTTGAAAATGGCTGCGTCCGTCCGGTTGTTCACCCGCTTCACAAAGGCGGCAGAGCGCACGCGGGTCAGATAGGTGGCGCGCTCCGCGTCACTGAGATCATAAAATTCAAACATCATATAGTCCGTCGGTCCCGCGCCGTAGCGCTTGGCACACCGCAGCATGTCGGCAAACAGCGCCGCCGTGGACCGGCCGCAGATGGCGTGCGCTTTTTCCGCGGTCTGCCATACGCGGCGCAGCGGCACGCTTTTGGCCGCCTGACGAATGGAGCTTAGTTTCATAAAGGCAATACATCCTTTCATAAGGGGTAGTTATCATTATACCAAATCCGCCGCAAAAGAAAAGCCCCCGTTCCATAAAAAATCCAAAACCCAGCCATAACGGCGGCAAATTTTTGAAAAAATCTCCGCCGCCCCCTTGACAGGTGTATCACATCGTGGTATAAGTGTATTAACACGCTTAATACACTACACTCGGAAGGAGTGACACTATGATCCATCTGGACTATCGGGACAGCCGCCCCATCTACGAGCAGGTGAAGGACAGCCTGCGCCGCCTGATGGTCACCGGAGTGCTGTCCTCGGGCGACAAGCTGCCGTCGGTGCGAGCCATGGCCTCGCAGTTGTCCATCAACCCCAACACCATCCAGCGGGCCTATGCCGAGCTGGAGAGCGAGGGCTATGTGGTGTCCGTCACCGGGAAAGGCAGCTTTGTGGCGGAGGGCGACACCCAGAACGCCGCCCGCCGCGCTGAACTGACCGGCAGGCTGAAGCCCATCTTAGAGGAGCTGCGGAATCTGGGCATGACCCGCGAAGAGCTGCTGCAGCTTTGGGAAGGAGAGAAAAAGACATGTTAAAAGCCACCAACGTTGTCAAAACCTTTGACGGCTTTCGGGCGCTGGACGATGCCACGCTGACCGTACCCAAGGGTTCCGTCTACGGCCTTGTCGGCCCCAACGGCGCCGGAAAATCCACCATCATCCGCCATTTCACCGGCGTCTACCGTCCCGACAGCGGCTCCCTGACGCTGGAAGACCATCCCATCTACGAGGATCCCGCCGTCAAGCGCCGCATGTGCGTCATTCCCGACGACTGGTTCTACTTTTCCCAGTGGTCGATCCGGGAAATGGCACGTCTTTACAAGGGCATGTACCCCACCTTCCGTCAGGAGCGCTTCGATAAGCTCCACGAGGTCTTTCCTCTCGACGACCGCCAGATGATCCGCCGTATGAGCAAGGGTATGCAAAAGCAGGCGGCCTTCTGGATCACCATGAGCTGCATGCCGGAATACCTGATCCTGGATGAGCCGGTGGACGGCCTTGACCCCGTCATGCGCCGCCAGGTCTGGTCGCTGCTGCTGGGCGATGTGGCCGAGCGGGGCACCACCGTGCTGGTGTCCAGCCACAACCTCCGGGAGCTGGAGGATGTCTGCGACCATGTGGGTATCATGAATAAGGGCAAGGTGCTGCTGGAGCGCAGCCTCTCCGACCTGCAGGACAACACCGTGAAGCTGCAGGTTGCCTTCGGCGGCGAGGAGCCCGCCATGCCGCCGGAGCTGCGTATCCTGCACCACGAAAAGATCGGCCGCGTCCATACCTATATCGTCCGCGGCAGCCAAAGTGAGATCCTGGCGCGGGTCTCCGCCCTTCAGCCTATCCTGCTGGAGGCCATTCCCCTGACGCTGGAGGAGATTTTCATTTACGAGATGGGAGGTGCCGACTATGCGGTCCATGACATTGTCCTCTGATCGTGCGCTGCTGCGCGCCGACTTCCACCGCTTCTGGCCGCTGCTGTTTGGTTACGCGGTGCTGTGGCTGTGCGCCCTGCCCTTGGCGCTGTGGAGCCGCCGCGACTACCTCGGCCCCCGTCAGCCGCTGCAGGCCATGAACGTCATCAACAACTTTCTGAACGGCAGCATCCCCGGTGTCATCATCGTCTCCGCCTGCTTCGCCGTGCTGCTGGCCATGGCGCTGTTCGCCTACCTGATGAACAGCCGCAGCGTGGGACTGATGCACGCCCTGCCGGTCAGGCGCGGCCGCCAGTTTGCCGTCCATTTCGCCGCGGGCGTGGCCATGTTCACCGTGGTGCATGTGGCGGCGGCGCTGCTGTCCCTTCCGGTGCAGGCGGCGCTGGGCGCCGTGGATCTCCGCGGCACGATGGAGTGGCTGGCGGTGGCGGAGCTGTCCGCCCTGATTTTCTTCGCCCTTGCCGTCCTGTGCGCTATGGTCACCGGCTGGCTGCTGGCCATCCCCGTGATCTTTGCCGGCGTCAATTTCATGTTCGCCGCCTTCTATTTCCTGTTTGTGGGCGTTTGCCAGATCTTCTACTGGGGCTACCAGAGCGATGGCTGGCCCACATGGATCGACTGGCTGACCCCGCTGGTTCGCATGGTGCGCACCGTTGGAATGAATGAGTCTATTCTCTATAGCGAGGAGGACGGTACCCGCTGGTATGTCAGCTACCTGTCTGCCGAAGCGTGGAAAACGCTGGCGGTCTACACCGTGGTGGCAGTCCTGTTTGTCGCCGCCGCATACTTCTTCTACCGTCTTCGCCACAGCGAGACCGCCGGTGATGCCATTGTCTTCCCGTGGCTGCGTCCCGTGGTGCTGTATGTGATCGCGCTGGCCGGCGGTCTGGGTCTCGGCCTGCTGCTGTGGATGATGATCCGCAATGATGAGAGCTTTGTCGGCCTTGCCGTCTGCCAGATCGTGATCGGGCTCATCGTCTTCTTCGGCGTCCGGATGCTGCTGCACAAGTCCTTCCGGGTCTTTGACCGCCGGGGCTGGATCGGCGCGGCGGCGCTGACGGCGGCGCTGCTGCTGGTGGCCGGCGTAGTGAAGCTGGATGTCTTCGGCGTGGAGAAGTTCGTTCCCAAGACGGAGCAGGTCGCCTATGCCAATGTCCTGACCTATGCCGGAAACGGCAGTCCCGACGTTTTCAACCTCTCCGACCCTGAGGGTCTCGAAAAGCTTGCCGCCTTCCATCGGGAGATTCTGGCGCAGGGTCAGACCGGACAGAAGGAGATCGAACGGGTCAACAGTATTCCCACCAGCGAAGATACCGGTGCGGAAAACTATGTCACGATCTGCATGACCTATAAGATGAAGGACGGCAGCTATGTCCGCCGCAGCTATTCCCAGATCATCCGCCGCAGCACCCCGCTGTACGAAGCTGCCAATGCCTTCTATAACGATCCGGCTGTCCGCGCCGTCAGTGTTGACGGCCGCTATGGCTACAGCGAGATCGATCCCGCTTCCATTACCGGCGGCTGGTTCAACAACTATACCGTGAACGAAGACTCCACGGCGTTGACCGGCACGCAGGCACGCCGCCTCTACCTTGCCGTCAAGAACTATTTTGAGAGCAAGCGCGGACAACCGGTGGATATTCTGGCGCCGGATGAGGAGAACAATGACTACTGCGCCTTCTATCTGGAATTCAATTATATCGACAGCGGTGCCGCCGGCACTCCGGGTACCGTGGATGATACAAGAGCGGATACGCTGTGCTGGAGCGTTGACAACCTCCCCAGCGACTGTACCGAGGTGCTGGAGCTTCTGGTGTCCTTTGGCCTTGTCAAAGATACCGCTGAGCTGCTGATGAGCAAGTAACGGGAGATTTCCGCGGGGCGGCAGTCCGCCGCCCCGCTCCCCGGCCTCCCCGCGCGGGGGCGCCGGACGAAAGAGCAAATACAAAACCATATACACCCGATGGGGCGGACAGGATGTCTGCCCCTCCGCGAAGCGCGCCCTTTTTGCGCCGCTTTGCCCGGAAAAGACCGGCGATGTTCGCCGGAAGCCGCGGCACAAAGGAGGCCGCAGTCCATGACGACTTTACAGATCATCAATCTCGCCATTATGCTGGCGTTTTTCCTCTGCTATTCCTATCAGTTCTTCTATATCCCCGTGGCGTGGTGGAAAAAGGACGCGCCCCACCGGGAGCCGGTGCTGCACCGCATCGCCGTCCTCATTGCCGCCCGCAACGAACAGGCGGTCATCGGCAATCTCATCGACAGCATCAAGGCGCAGGACTACCCCGCCGAAAAGGTGGACATTTTCGTGGTGGCCGATAACTGCACCGACCTGACCGGTACGGTGGCCGGCGCCCACGGCGCCACCGTCTACTTCCGCAATAACAAGTCCCAGATCGGCAAGGGCTATGCTCTGCAATTCCTGCTCCATTGTCTTGAGGAGGATTTTGCCCCCTATGACGGCTATCTGGTGCTGGATGCCGACAATATCCTGTCCCCCAATTATATCACCGAGATCAACAAGACCTTCTCCGACGGCTATCGTATCGTCACCAGCTACCGCAACTCCAAAAACTACGGTGACAACTGGATCAGCGCCGGCTATGCCCTCTGGTTCCTCCGGGAGAGCCGCTATCTCAACGGCGCCCGCTGCCGTCTGGGCAGCTCCTGCGCCGTCAGCGGCACCGGCTTCCTCTTCTCCCGGGAGATCCTGGAGAAGTGCGGCGGCTGGAATTTCTTCCTGCTGACGGAGGACATCCAGTTCACTGTGGCCAACGTCCTGCGGGGCGAAAAGGTGGGCTATTGCCCCACCGCCGTGCTGTATGACGAGCAGCCCACCTCCTTCCGCCAGTCCTTCCGCCAGCGGCTTCGCTGGTCCCGGGGCTATCTGCAGGTGTTTGGCCGCTACGGCACGTCCCTGCTGCGGGGCATTTTCCGGGGCAGCTTTTCCTGCTTTGATATGACCATGAACATCATGCCGGCGGCGGTGCTTTCCGGCGCCTCCATTCTGGTGAACACCGGCGCGGCGGTCTATAACTGCGTCAATGGCGGTGATTGGACGATTCTGGCCGCCTGCCTGCTGCAAACGGTGCTGAGCCTGTATCTGACCGTGTTCGTGCTGGGCGTCATCACCACCGTCACCGAGTGGGACAACATCTATTGCTCCACCGCCAAAAAGATCTGGTACGCTATCACCTTCCCGGTGTTTATGTTTACCTACATTCCCATCGGCATCACCTCTCTGTTCCGCGATCCCTCCTGGCAGCCCATCCACCACAGCCGCAGCGTGGATCTCCACCAGATCTGCGCCGGAAAGTAACTGGCCTGCGGCGGGGCGGGTGTCACACTGACCGGCCCCGCCGGTCTTCCCCTCTGGCAAAAAACCGGCCGCCGTTGCAGTCGGCCGGTTTTTTGCGCCCGTTTGAAGGGCTGATACCCCCTGTTATGATGCTATTATAAAAGTGGACACGGAAGGGTAGAAAAAAGCCTGTCCGTGGAGTATCATAAAGGCGAGTATTCTAC
>CAKTKM010000067.1 GCA_934569425.1 uncultured Oscillospiraceae bacterium | reverse complement strand
AAGGTATCCTTCAGCTCCTCGCTGTGGCCGGCCAGCGCCTTCACGTTATACAGCTCCGTCTCCAGCGCTTCCCGCTCATCGGGGGCGTAGAACCGCAGGCGGCGGATCCGCTCCAGTCCGAAGGGAGAGCAGCCGTGGAGCGTCTCCAGCGCGTATTGCAGGCCGATCTTGACCTTTTCATCAAAGGATACGGTGATCATAGTAATTCCTCCTTCACGTTGATGACCGGCGCGTCCACGGCGGCGGTCATGGCGGCCATAAAGGCATCCTTGTCA
Organism: uncultured Oscillospiraceae bacterium; assembly: GCA_934569425.1. Lineage (GTDB taxonomy): Bacteria > Bacillota > Clostridia > Oscillospirales > Oscillospiraceae > Vescimonas. The sequence continues at coordinate 7,427 of CAKTKM010000067.1, read as the reverse complement.
AAGCGCCAGCCATAAGCGGACACGGGGTTGACGGTGACGCACAGGGTACGGGCGGCCTCCTCCGTTTCCAGGGCAACGCCGCGGGTGGCCAGCTTATCCAGGGTATCGCTCTTCAGCAGCACCTTGCTGGGGTCCTTCACCACCAGACGGCCATTGCGCAGCACGCCGCTGCGCAGCAGGGGCAGCACCATGCTGTCGGTCAGCGCGCCGGTGACGAGGGCAGCGCCGTTCTCCCGCCAGCACTTCTCGAGACCCTCCGTGGCCTCCGGCGGCAGAACGTCCGCCTTGGGCAGGTTCATCAGATGGTAGATGTGGGCGGTGTCGGACACCACTTTATCCATATTCATATCGTAGCTGGCGCCGGTGCAGAGGATGACGCCCTCGGCCACGGCGCGGGCGCCGAGGCTCTTGCGTCCCAGTGCGCCGTCGATGATGGAAACGTCGGCACCCAGCTCGAAGAACTCACGGGAGACGGTTTTCAGCTGGGTGGTGATGGAGGGTCCCGCCAGCTGAACGTATCCGGCGCTGCGGGCGCGGAGGATCACCACCTCCCCCAGCGGGGTGGGGATCCCGGTGGTCATCAGGATCTCCTGGGTAATATCGCCGAGACGCAGCATGTCCCGGGCGGTGGCGATCAGTGTTCCCTCCCGCACGAAAATGCCGGGCTTCTCGGTGCCGGTGACCACGTCGGTGGATTCACCGTCGCGGCCGATGGAGGTCAGGCCGAGAGTACCCTGCAGCCGTCCCTGCTGCAAGAGCCAATTGAGCATGGTGGTCTTTCCGGCATTCTTGCACATGCCCACGATGGACATGCTTTTCACGCTGTGCAGCTGCCGCAAAAGCTGTTCTTTCATATCGTCGCTCCTTCGGAGTATAGTCATTCAACTAAATATTATAGCCTATCCCGCCGGAAAAAGGAACCCCCATTTTCCACAGTTTTCCGCCGGAGAGTTTCCTGCGGATCGGTTGACAGGGGTGGTATAATAAGGTCAATTCCAAAAAGGAGGACGCAGACATGGAGGAGATCACACGCCGCGTGGTGCGGGAGCTGCTGCCCCAGCGTGATCCGGAGGGTCACAAGGGTACCTTCGGCAAGGTGCTTTGCCTGTGCGGGGCGGTGGGCTATACCGGCGCGCCGGTACTGGCGGCGGGCGCCGCCGTGCGCAGCGGCAGCGGCCTTGTGTATCTGGGGGTGCCGGAGGACATCTGGTCCATCGCGGCGGTAAAGTGCGACAGCGCCATGCCCTTCCCCCTCCCCTGTCAGGCGGGAAAGCTATCGCTGGCGGCGGAGGAGGAGATCCGGCGGCGGATGAGCGGCTGCGACGCGGTGCTGATAGGCTGCGGCCTTGGCCGCAGCCCGGAGAGCGACGCGCTGGTACGGCGGCTTTCGGACACGGACAGGCCGCTGGTGCTGGATGCCGACGGCATAAACGCCTTCGAGGCGCATATACCTGAACTGAAGCGGCGGCAGGGGCGGATCACCGTTCTGACGCCCCACGAGGGGGAGTTTTTCCGGGCAGGCGGCGATCTCAGCCGGGGCCGGGAGAGCGGCGCCCGCGCCTATGCCGCCCGCTGGGGGGTATATCTGATCCTGAAGGGACACCGCACCATCGTGGCGGCGCCGGACGGGCGTCTGGCGGTGAACACCACCGGAAACAGCGGCATGGCCAAGGGCGGCAGCGGCGACATTCTGGCCGGAATGACGGTGAGCCTGCTGGGACAGGGTATGGATCCCTTCGACGCCTGCCGCGCCGCCGTGTACTGTCACGGTCTGGCGGGAGATCTGGCGGCGGCGGAGCTGGGGCAGCGGGGCATGACGCCCGGCGACCTGCTCTTGCGGCTGCCGCAGGCCTTCAAAGAGACAGAGGGATAAGGGAAAGTCTTCCGGATCACACATCGGGAGGACATGCACATGAAACGGTTATGGATCGCGGGGCTGTGCCTGCTGCTGTTGTGCGGCGGGTGCGGCAGGAAGACGGAGCAGGCGGCGGACATTCAGGAGCAGTACGCCCGGGTGAACACCGCTCAAATGGAGGCGGAGGTCACCTTTCACACGGCGCAGGAGGCGCGGAGCTTCACGCTGCGGTGCGACTACACGCCGGAGGAATCCACCGTCACCGTCACCGCACCGGAGACGGTGGCAGGCATTACCGCCACGGTGTCCGGCGAGGGGCTGACCATCGGGTACGACGGGGCGGTGCTGTCAGCCGGCAGCGGCGGCGTGCCGGGACCGGTAAACGCCCTGCCCTATCTGCTGCGGGCGCTGGGAAGCGGCTACCTGCTGGAACAGGGACGGGAGACGCTGGAGGACACGGACTGCTGGCGTCTGACGCTGGACGCGGCATTGGGCGACACGCCGCTGACGTGTACGGCATGGCTGGAGGCGGAAACACTGCTGCCCCGCTACGCGGAGATCGCCATGGACGGCACGGTGGCGGTATCGGTGCGGCTGCTGGCCTTTTCCTGCACACTGAACGAATCGGACAACTGACCTTGCAAGGAGGAAATACAGATGGAATCTACACTGCGGAGAACGTGGGCGGAGATCGACCTTGACGCGCTGGAGCACAACTACCGGACGCTGCGCCGCCGTCTGGGCGACGGCGTGAAATTTCTGGGCGTGGTGAAGGCCGATGGCTACGGACACGGTGCCGTTCAGGTGTCCCGCGTGCTGGAGGAGCTAGGGGCGGACTATCTGGCGGTGTCCAGTCTGGACGAGGCCATGGAGCTGCGGGCAGGCGGCATCGCCATGCCCATCCTGATCTTAGGCCACACGCCCCGGGAGCAGGTGAAAAACCTCATCGGCCTGCATATCACGCAGGCGGTGTCCTGCGCCGCCAAGGCGGAGGAATACAGCGCCGAGGCGGTGAGCTGCGGCGGCACGCTGAAGGTCCATATCAAGGTGGACACCGGCATGTCGCGGCTGGGGTATCTGTGCGGCGGCGATATGTTCGACACCGGCGTGGCGGGGATCTGTCAGGCCTGCCGGCTTCCGGGACTGGAAGCGGAGGGCATCTTCACCCACTTCGCCGTGGCGGACGAGCCGGACGCCGGCAGCCGCGCCTACACGCTGGCACAGTTTGACCTGTTCCGGCGGGTAGTGAACGCGGCGGAGGAGCGGCTGGGACAGCCCTTTGCCCTGCGGCACTGCGCCAACTCCGGCGCGGTGGCGGCCTATCCGGAGACGTACTGGGACATGGCGCGGCCGGGGATCCTGCTGTACGGCTGCACGGCGGCGGCGCAGGAGCTGGGACTGACGCCGGTGATGACGCTGAAAACCACCGTCAGCACCATCAAGACCTACGAGCCGGGGACGGACATCAGCTACGGGCGAATGTTCACCACCGGGCGCACCACCCGGATGGGCGTGGTCCCCTACGGCTACGCGGACGGGTTCTTCCGGGTACTGTCCAACCGCTGCGCCATGCTGACGGCGGAGGGCAGCGCGCCCCAGCGGGGGCGCATCTGCATGGATATGTCCATGATCGACCTGACGGAGCTGCCCCATGTGCAGGTGGGCGACGAGGTGGAGGTGTTCGGGCGGCGCAGCCGGGTGGACGATCTGGCGGCGCTGGCAGGCACCATCCCCTATGAGCTGGTCTGCGCCGTCAGCAAGCGGGTACCGCGGGTGTACCTGCGGGGCGGCGAAGTGGTGGAAAAGGAGCTGCTGCTGCGAATGTAAAAAAGGAACGGTTTATAGAAAAAACCCTCCCCGATGGGGAGGGTTTTTTGTGGGGTTGGGGGATTACTTAGCTAATGCCGGTAATTTTATAAGTAGTATCGTTGAAATCAGGGAAGGTCGCTTTCACCGACTCGAGGCTGCTAAGACCAATAAGGCCGGTATAATTGCCTCCGTTGATGGTAATCGTACCCTCAGGCTTGGGCGTAGCATTATCTTTGGCGTTATCCGTGGAAACCACCGCAAAGCCATTTGTCGTAGCACCGTTATTATTCTGGACATAGCTTGGTTCGCCGCTTGCAGTAGCAATTGCCGTGCAATTATTCAACGTCAAATCCGTATACTTAACTTCCACAGCGGCATTACCCTTGATCGTGCAGTTTGTGAAAACTGCATTCTGATAGCCGCCCTCTGTCTTCGTAGCAGTCGAACCGGAGATATACACGCCGGTAGCATCCATACCCTCACTACCACCAATGATCGTAGTGCCGGTAACATTTAACGTCAAGCCATGGTAGCTACCATTATGATACAGGCCGCAAGACTTGCCTTCCAACTTACTATCAGTAATCGTAATTGTTGCATTGTTGGCAAAATTAGCAAATGCATAGTTACCCGTAATGGTGGAACCTGTCACTGTGCATTTCCCATCATTCGCACAAAATGCTACGCAAGCATTGTCTTTCATATCGCCATGAGAAACTGTCACGTTCGTCAACGTCAGATCCGCATAAGCACCCAACGCACGAGCCTTACCCGCCTGAAGCACACCGTTGCTGATCGTCACAGCAGCCCGAGTCAGGAGAGCATAACGGGCCTCACCTGCTGCTTCGGTAGCCATCGCCCAATCGCTCTTAATCGTCTTACCATTCAGGTTCAGGGTCGTAGCCTTGTCGATGACGAGCTGCTCACTGACAGTAACATCCTTGCCCAGCACCACGTTGCCGCCGGCATTCAGAGCGTCCTGCAGGGTGCTATAGGCTACACCGTTAGCCATGGCCGCGGGAGCGTCAAAGGCGATGGCATAGTTGGAGAAAGAGGTCGTCTGGATGGTCACGAAACCGGTGTCAGCATTATACGTAACCTGATCAGCGCCCATAGCCGTGCCGTTATGATATACAACGACACCCTCCAGACTCTTACCGACAAACAGGTCGATCGTGATCAGCGCAGTGTTGTTTTCATTCACGTTGCTGATGGTGATGTCATATGCGACAGCATCCTTGCCCTCCGCAGCAATCTTCTCTGCCGCAGCTGCATTGGTCGCGGCAGGTACAACAGAGATCGTCGGCGCAGCACTTACAGCGTCCGCAGGAACAGTGGCCTTGACCGTAGCGCCGGTATTGACATAAGTATAGCCGGTCACATTCTCGCCGTCCTTCACAGGCTCCATCGCGACGTTCTCGATCTTGCCCACAAGTGCCATGGGATAAGTTGCGTTCTCATCGTACTTGTTGCTGAAGCTGTCGTTCTCCACGGTGTCCTGCGTGGCGTAAACGGTAATGGCAATGCCATCAATGGACAGATTCATGTAGTCGTTGTTGGCATCCTCGTGCATATGGCCGGTAATGGTCAGCAGTTCAGACTCAGAGCCCGTATTCCCCTTCGCAGCCAGATGCTTTTCCGTCAGGTTAATATCGTTGTCATTGATCTTCCAGTCGATGACCTTCAGAAGTTCGGCATCGCCCTGAATGCCGGTGATCTCAATTTTGTACTTCAGTGCCAGATTGCCCTTGTTGACAATCTTAAAGGGCTTAAGCTGATAGGTGCAGCCCGGCTCCCAGAGAATTTTTTCCTGATCAGTGATTTCTGTACCGTCCGCTTTGACCCATTTCAAGGTCTGCTTATCCAGAGAGTTGCCTTCCTTGTCCTGAATGTCCACGTCCAGATTACCGGAGACGATCTGATTGACGCCGGTGCTGGCAGTGTCGGTGAACCACGCGAAGGTGGAGCCGATCAACATCACCAGACACAGGCAGATGGCCAGAATACTGGTCAACAATGCGCGTTTGGTCGCTTTTTTGGTTGACATATGTATATGTCCTCCCCAGTTCAAAATTTACCGGTTGGGAAAAACGCACCCGTGCCGGTATCGCGCGGGAACGCCGCCATATCGCCCGCCCCCTTCCGGGACAGCGGACACACAAAAGCCGCGAACGGCCATTATGCCGCGGAAGCGCACACCGAAGAACCTATGCGCTTTTTCCTGCGGAAAAAGCGCATAGCCCATGGGCTATGCAGAACACTATCTTTAGTATAACATTTTGCTGGGAAATTGCAACCGCTTTTTTCCACCTATGGAAGATTTTGTGTAGGATGACCAATCTGTAGTTTGCTGTATACACAGATTCGGCAACGATTTCGGCGCGGCGGCGAAATGGAGGCGGGCGTTTTCCGGCGCCGCCGCCTTGCAAATCCCGGCGGCGTGTGCTACAATGGGACAAATTCAACCTGCCGGAGGCATTTTTTATGCTGGTTTTTATGAAAAAAGACACGCCCGATCCCGCGATCCGCTCGCTGGTGATCCAACTGAGCCGGGAGGGCATCGGCGCCGCCCGCGCCGACTGTAACGGTCAGGCGCTGCTAACGCTGGTGGGACCCACATGGAAGCTGGATCTCCAGCGGCTGCTGGCTCTGCCCTATGTGGAGCGGGCAGAGCGGCTGTCGCCGCCGTGGCGGCTGGCGGCGCGGGGGAACCATCCCGAAAATACAGTAGTCACCGTGGGCAACGTGCGGATCGGCGAAGGATTCTGCCTGATGGCGGGTCCCTGCGCTGTGGAGTCGGAATTGCAGCTGCACGCCGTGGCCAAGGCGGTGAAGGCGGCGGGAGTGGTCATGCTGCGGGGCGGCGCCTACAAGCCCCGCACCTCGCCCTATGCCTTCTCCGGCTACGGTGCGCCTGCGCTGGAGCTGCTGGCCAAGACCGGCAGGGAAATGGGGCTGCCCACCGTGTCGGAGATCACCGACGCCGCCCAGCTGCCGGAGTTCGCGCACATCGACATGCTGCAGGTGGGCGCCAGAAACATGCAGAACTACGAGCTTTTGCGGGCCTTGGCGCGGCAGCCGAAGCCAGTGCTGCTGAAGCGGGGCGTGGGCGCCACGGTGGAGGAGCTGCTGCAGTCGGCGGAGTATCTGCTGGATGGCGGCAACCCCAATGTGGTGCTGTGTGAGCGGGGGGTACGCTCCTTCTCCCCCACCAGCCGGGCGGCGCTGGACATTGCCGCTATTCCGGTGCTGAAGCGCATGACACACCTGCCGGTGGTGGTGGATCCCAGCCACGCGGCAGGCGAGGCGGCGCTGGTTCCGGCACTGGCGCTGGCCGCCGCGGCCACAGGCGCAGACGGACTGCTGATCGAGGTTCATGACCGCCCCGCTGCCGCCCTCAGCGACGCGGCGCAGTCGCTGAGCTGCACCGCCTTCGCGGAGCTGGCGGAGAAGCTCCGGAAGGTGCGGAACGCGGTGGAATAACGAAAACCAGAGACAGGCGGTTTTCCCGCCTGTCTCCGCTTTTTGCCCGTCAACGGGTGTTGGGGACAGAAGCAAAAAAGTTCCGGCGCTTTCGCGCCGGAACTTTTGTTGTGTATGGAAATGATGGGGATTCGGCTTAGAAGCAGCCCTGCTCCATCATCGCCTCGGCGACCTTCTTGAAGCCGGCGATGTTGGCACCGGCAACCAGATCGTAACCCAGACCGTACTCCTCGGCGGCCTCGGCGGACACCTTGTGGATGTTCTCCATCATCTTGTGCAG
>CAKTKM010000066.1 GCA_934569425.1 uncultured Oscillospiraceae bacterium | reverse complement strand
TCCAGTTGTCCGAAGCGTCAATATATCCAAAAATATTTTAGACATTCTTACAAATTTTGTAGATACAGGGAATTTACGGTTGAATTCATGCCATATGTTTGGTACAATTAAAATACCAAAATCGGAATAGGAGGTAGTATAGGCAAATGGATTATTCCAACTTGTTTGTGTGCCTGATGGGATTGTGTACGGTGTTTATAGGGCTGATCTGCATTATCGTACTGGTCTCCGTCATGAGCAATGTGGTGCGCAGAACCGACGCAAAACAGGCAGCTCCCGCTATTCCAGCGCCCGCTGCCGCGCCTGCCGCTTCTGCCGTCACGCCGGAGATGGTGGCCGCCGTGGCCGCCGCGATTGCCGAGGACATGGGTACTGATGTCAGTGCCATCCGTATCGTTTCCATGAAAAAGATCTGAAGAGGAGAAGTAATATGAAAAAGTACAGAGTCAATGTAAACGGCACCGCTTACGAGGTCGAGATCGAAGAAATGAACGGCGCACCTGCTGCCGCTCCCGCGGCTTCCCCTGCTGCTTCCGCACCCGCTGCTCCCGTCGCCTCCGGTTCCGGTGAGAGCATCACCTCCCCCATGCCCGGCAACATTCTGGCCGTCAACGTAGCCGCCGGTGATATGGTGAAAAAAGGCCAGGTGCTGATGATCCTCGAAGCTATGAAGATGGAGAACGAGATCATGGCGCCCCGGGACGGTAAAGTGACTGCCGTGGCTGTCACCAAGGGTGCCGCTGTGGAGTCCGGCGCGCTGCTGTGCAACATCCAGTAATGGAGGTCGCGCGATGCAAGCCATTCTGAATTTTTGTCAGCAAACCGGTTTTTATCAATTTTTCCAAGGCGATAACTGGAAATGCGCCATCATGATCCTCATCGCCTGTGTGCTGCTGTTTCTGGGTATCGTCAAGAAATTTGAGCCGCTGCTGCTGGTGCCGATCGCCTTTGGTATGCTGGTGACCAACCTGCCCGGCGCAGAGATGTATCACGAGATCCTCTTTGCCGGCGGACACGTCCACTGGGATCTGTTCGGCGGCAACCCCATCACAGCGGAATTCATCGCGGAGATGCAGTCCGCCGGTGTTTCCGAAGCGGTCCTCAGCAGTGTTGCCGTGGGGCAGAGTGTCTCCGTAGGACTCATTGATGTGCTGTATCTGGGCATTAAGCTGGGCATCTATCCCTGCCTGATCTTTATGGGCGTGGGCGCCATGACCGACTTCGGCCCCCTGATCGCCAACCCCAAGAGCCTGCTGCTGGGTGCCGCCGCACAGCTTGGCATCTTCCTGACCTATGTGGGCTGCCGCCTGCTGGGCTTCACCGGTGCCGAGGCATCCTCTGTGGGCATCATCGGCGGTGCCGACGGTCCTACCGCTATTTTCGTCACCGCTATGCTGGCTCCCGCCCTGCTGGGGCCTATCGCCGTGTCAGCCTATTCCTATATGGCGCTGGTTCCCGTCATTCAGCCCCCCATCATGAAAGCGCTGACCACCAAGGAAGAGCGTCAGATCGTCATGAAGCCTCTGCGTGAGGTCAGCAAAAAGGAAAAGATCATCTTCCCCATCGTGGTCACCATTTTTGTGGCGCTGCTGGTTCCCTCCGCCGCGCCGCTGATCGCCTGCCTGATGCTGGGTAATCTGGCCAAGGAATGCGGTGTACTGGATCGTCTCAACAAGACCATGCAGAATGAGTTGATGAACATTGTCACCATCTTCCTGGGCATCAGCGTGGGCGCTACCGCCACCGGCGCCACCTTCCTCAGCCCCAAGACCCTCATGATCCTTGGCATGGGCATCGTTGCTTTCGGCTTCGGTACCGCAGGCGGTGTACTGCTGGCCAAGTTCATGAACCTGTTCCTGAAGGAAAAGATCAATCCCCTCATCGGCTCCGCCGGCGTGTCCGCCGTCCCCATGGCGGCTCGCGTCAGCCAGAAAGTCGGACAGGAGGCCAACCCCGGCAACTTCCTGCTGATGCATGCCATGGGACCCAACGTGGCCGGTGTCATCGGCTCCGCCATCGCTGCCGGTGTTCTGATCTCCCTGTTCGGCTAATAGGAGGTAAACTATGGAATTTTTATCGAATAAACCCCTGCTGATCACCGATACCATTCTCCGCGACGCCCATCAATCTCAGGCAGCCACCCGCATGACCATTGAGGATATGCTGCCCGCGCTGGAGCAGCTGGACGCCATCGGCTATTACTCTCTGGAGTGCTGGGGCGGCGCTACCTTCGATGCCTGCATGCGCTTTTTGAATGAGGATCCGTGGGAGCGGCTTCGCACCATCCGCAAGCATGTGAAGAACACCAAGCTGCAAATGCTCTTCCGCGGCCAGAACATTCTGGGCTACAAACACTATGCCGACGACGTGGTGGACGCTTTCTGCGCCAAGAGCATCGAAAACGGTATCGACATCATCCGTATCTTTGATGCGCTGAATGACGTCCGCAATCTGGAGCAGGCCATCAAGTCCACCAAGAAATACGGCGGACAGGTGGAGGCTACTCTCAGCTACACCATGTCCCCCATCCACAATGAGGCCTACTTTGTAAAGCTGGCCAAGGAACTGGAGGAGATGGGGGCGGACATGATCTGCATCAAGGACATGGCCAACCTGCTGCTGCCCATGGACGCCTATTCTCTTGTGAAGGCACTGAAAGAGACCGTCAACGTCCCCATCCACCTGCACACACACAATACCTCCGGTACCGGCGACATGACGCTGCTGATGGCGGCCTATGCCGGTGTGGATATTGTGGACACAGCTCTCAGCCCCATGGCCAACGGCACCAGCCAGCCCGCCACCGAGTCTCTGGTGGCCACGCTGAAGGGAACCGTCCGCGATACAGGTCTTGACCTGGGCAAGATGTCCGACGCCGCCGTACACTTCCGCAAGGTGGCGCAGCGTCTGCAGGATGCCGGTATTCTGGATCCCAAGGTGCTGCGGGTAGACACCAACACACTGCTCTATCAGGTACCGGGCGGAATGCTCAGCAACCTGATCTCCCAGCTGAAGCAGGCTGGGAAAGAGGACAAGTATTACGATGTTCTGGCGGAGATTCCCCGCGTTCGCAAGAATTTCGGTTACCCCCCGCTGGTGACTCCCTCCTCCCAGATCGTCGGCACGCAGGCTGTCATGAACATTATCATGGGCGAGCGTTACAAGGTCTTTCCCAAGGAGTCCAAGGCCATGCTGCGCGGCGAATACGGCAAGCTGCCCGGTGAGGTCAATGAGGACGTCCGCGCCAAGGCAGGCATCGCCCCCGAAGACGTCATCACCTGCCGACCTGCCGACCTGCTGGAGCCCGAGCTGGAGAAATACCGCGCCGAGTTCAAGGACATTGCCAAGTCCGATGAGGACGTTCTGAGCCTCGCTCTCTTCCCGCAGGTCGCGCCCAAGTTTATCGAGAAGCGCGATCATCCCGCGGTCGAAGCCGCACCGGCGGCAGCTCCCGCCGCCCTGGCAAAGTCCGCCGACCCCAACGCCGTCCGCGAGCTGTATGTGGAGTGGAAAGGTTAATCTGACCGATACCCCTCATGAGAAAACTCATGAGGGGTGTTTTTTGCAAAAAAGATAAAATTATCTTGCGGCAGCAGAGAAAGACATGGTAGGATTAGAGTAGAAAAATTTTTTGAAATTTTTCTGGCTAATTCATAAACTAACTATTTGCGATTATGCGGGAGAGTAATTGTATGAAAGACGTTTGGCAATACATACTGATAGGTTTCGTGGTGGTCGCTGTCGAGTGGGTATTCCTTGTTCTTTTTGCTAAGTTTTTTAATGGCCTTACTTCGACAGAAGTACTTATCATTGGTGCAGCGTTCTTCCTTGCCTTTGAAATAGTCATCTGCACAGGAGTAATTCTTTCAAAGTTCAAAGATCAACGCAATCACATCGTATAACGAAAGACAAGCCTTTGAAAAGCCTCCGGTGTCCGCACCGGAGGCCAGATTCTCTACCATATGTAATCTGTTTACCCGGAAGAGATCCCTCACAAAAGTTGGAATATCTGTCTGGCAATTTTTATTGACTTTTTTCCCTCTGCCTGCTATACTGATTTCTGTTGAGGGAGTAGTCGGCGCGGCTGTGCGCGGTATGCCAACATACTGGCAAACGCCTGGTATACCTTAATTGATGAGACTCATACAGTCGGAATGGCCGTATGTGTCTCTGGTTAGCAGATGCTTACATCAGCGGATACGGTCTGTATCCGCTGATTTTTATGTGTGTGAGGAGAAAAGCATGGGATTTCTGGAACTGTTTTTGTTGGCGATCGGCCTGAGCATGGACGCATTCGCCGTATCGGTGTGCAAGGGTCTTGCCATGCAGAAGGTCACTTTCCGCAGCGCCGCCTTCTGCGGCATATGGTTTGGCGGCTTTCAGGCATTGATGCCCTTCATCGGCTACCTGCTGGGCTCCGGCTTTGAAAAGTACATCAACGCCGTGGCATCATGGATCGCTTTCGTGCTGCTGGCTCTCATCGGAGCCAACATGATCCGCGAGGCACTCAGCAAGGATGAAGAAAGTGCCTCCGCTGCCTTGGACGTGAAAACCATGTTTCTGATGGCTGTCGCCACCAGCATCGACGCGCTGGCGGTGGGCATCACCTTTGCCTGTGTTCCCGTGGAGATCATGGCCGCCAGCCAGCTGATGAACACCGTCGTGGCCGTCTGTCTCATCGGTCTGACCACCTTCACCATCTCCTGTATCGGCGTCAAGGCCGGAAGCGTGATCGGCGCCCGCTACAAGTCCAAAGCGGAGTTTGTCGGCGGCGCGATCCTGATCCTCATCGGATTGAAAATTTTGCTGGAGCATCTCGGGATACTATAAAAGCTATAAAAAAGGAAGCACTCAAAGGAGTGCTTCCTTTTTTAATCAACAATATCCACAGAAACCTTGGCGCCTGTACGCTGGGCGTAGGAGCGCACCACCGTGCGGATCTCCTTGGCGATACGACCCTGACGGCCGATCACCTTACCCATATCCTCTGGGGCAACGCGCAGCTCCAGCGTCAGCTCATCACCATTCTCGACCTCGGTCACAGTGACCTGATCGGGATGCTGAACGAGGCTTCTGGCGATATAGAGCAGCAATTCCTTCATGGCTTGCCCCCGGCCTTACAGAACGTCGACCTTCTTCAGCAGGGCGCGGACGGTATCGGTGGGCTGGGCGCCGGTCTTGATCCACTCGCGGGCGCGGTCAGCATCGATCTTGATCTCGGCAGGATTCACGCAGGGATTGTAAGTGCCGATCTCCTCAATGAAGCGGCCATCACGGGGATAGCGGCTGTCAGCCACGACCACGCGGTAATAAGGAGCCTTCTTAGCGCCCATTCTTCTCAGTCTGATCTTAACCATGGTTTTTTCCTCCAAAATAAATAATTTGTTTTCTTCTATCATAAATGCCGGGGCACTTATTTCAAACGTTTCTTTCGGCCAAAGCCCCGCATATCGCCGCCGCCCATCAGGCCGCCCAGCGCACCCATGCCCCGCTTGCCGCGGGTCAGTGCCTTGGTCATCTGCTGCATAGCCTCAAAGGATTTCAGCAGCCGGTTCACATCTGACACCTGCTGCCCGCAGCCCGCCGCGATGCGGCGCTTACGGCTGGCATTGAGGATCTGGGGATTCTCCCGTTCCTGCATGGTCATGGATTGGATGATCGCCTTAGTACGGGAAAACTGCTTTGGATCGATCTGATCGGGATCAAATCCCTTGGCCATGTTCCCCGGCAGCATACCGGCGATCTGACTCAAATCACCCATATTCTGCAGCTGCTCCAGCTGCTCCAGATAATCGGAGAGCGTCAGCCGGTTCTTCCGCAGCTTCTCCTCCAGCTTCTTGGCCTGCTGCTCGTCATACTGCTGCTCCGCTTTCTCAATAAAGGACAGCATGTCGCCCATGCCCAGGATCCGGGACGCCATGCGGTCGGGATGAAACAGCTCGATCATGTCCAGCTTTTCGCCGGTGCCGATAAATTTGATAGGCTTACCGGTGGTGGCTCGGATAGAAAGCGCAGCGCCGCCGCGGGCGTCGCCGTCCAGCTTGGTCAGCATCACGCCGTCGATCCCCAGCGCGTCGTCAAAAGCCTTCGCGGCGTTCACCGCGTCCTGACCGGTCATCGCGTCCACGACCAGCAAAATCTCGTTGGGCTTCACTGCGGCCTTGATGTTCCGCAGCTCGTCCATCAGTGCTTCATCAATGTGCAGACGACCGGCGGTATCCAGAAAAACCATGTCGTTGCCGTGATCGGCGGCGTATTTTACCGCCTCTTTCGCAATAGTTACCGGGTCGATCTGCCCCATTTCAAACACGGGAATATCCAGCTGCTTGCCAACCACCTGTAACTGGTTGATGGCGGCGGGGCGATACACGTCGCAGGCCGCCAGCAGCGGGCGCTTGCCGAACTGGCGGCGCATCAGACCTGCCAGCTTGGCGCCGTTCGTGGTTTTACCGGCACCCTGCAGACCCACCATCATCACCACGGTGGGGCCGCGGTTGGCGGTGTTCAGCCGGGCATTGGTGCTGCCCATCAGCTTTGTCAGCTCTTCGTTGACGATCTTGATGATCTGCTGGGCAGGAGTCAGGCTATCCAACACATCGCTGCCTACACAGCGCTCTGTCACCTGCGCCACGAAATCCTTGACCACCTTATAGCTGACGTCGGCCTCCAGCAGTGCAAGCCGTACCTCCCGCATACCGGTGCGGACATCGCTCTCCGTCAGGCGTCCTTTGCCCTTCAGACTTTTGAATACGGCGTTTAACTTTTCAGACAGTCCCTCAAATGCCATATTTACTCCTTTAATCCGGCGGCGTTTTCCAGAATTTCCTCTGCCAGTGCTTCCAGCTGGGGATTTTCAAACTGACGGTAGTTCAGTGTCTTGATCTGCCGCGCCGCCTCCTCGATGGCGACGATCTTGGGCTGCATCTGCATAAAGCGGCGAATCAACCCCGTCTTATCCTCGATCTCCTGCATGGCGCCCTCGGCACGCACGATCACATCCCGCACACCCTGCCGCGAGATACCGCAATTCTCGGCGATCTCGCCCAGCGAAAGATCCTCGTTGTAATAGAGATCAAAAAACTCTTTCTGCCGCTGCGTCAGGGTCTCGCCGTAAAAGTCGAACAGCATCGTCATGCGATAAGTCTGATTTTTCACGGATAGCACCCCTTTTCTGTAAAGCGTTTCGCCTTTATGTAAAGTTTTCAGCCTTTACAACGACATCTATGATACATGATTTCTCTCAAAAAGTCAAGGCAAAAATGGTCGGATCCTTTGATTTTTTATAAGGAAAGGAGCGGTTTTCACCGCTCCTTTTGGTTTTCTGTTGTTTTATTCGACTACAACACCGCGCTTTTTGAACTCTTCCACCATCAGATCCAGATCCGGCGCAATGTGGACGGGAGAGCCGGCGGACTTGATGGCATTGGCCACATCCTTTAAGCCGTTGCCGGTGACCACGGAAACGACAGTAGCGTCGTGGGGGATCAGACCCTGCTCACAGGCTTTTTTCAGCGCTGCGGCGCCGGTCACGCCCGCAGGTTCGCCAAACACACCGCAGGTGCGGCCCAGCAGCCGCTGCGCCGCCAGGATCTCCTCATCGGACACATTGACGGCAATGCCGTTGGATTCGCGAATGGCCATCAGTGCCTTGTCGGCATTGCGGGGTACGCCCACAGAGATAGAGTCAGCGATGGTGTTTTCCTCCATCGGCTCCCAGGGCTTATTTTCCTGAATGGCGCGGTTCAGCGGATAACAGCCCAGCGACTGCGCGGAGATCAACCGGGGCAGTTTGTCAATAAAGCCGATGGCATACAGATCCTTAAAGCCCTTCCACACCCCGGCGATGGTGCAGCCGTCGCCTACAGAGATCGCCAAATAGTCCGGCATCTCCCAGTTCAGCTGCTCCGCGATCTCCAGCGCCACCGTCTTCTTGCCCTCGCTCAGATAGGGATTGATG
>CAKTKM010000065.1 GCA_934569425.1 uncultured Oscillospiraceae bacterium | reverse complement strand
TCTCGGTACCGGTGCAGAGGCCGGCCTTCTCCTCGCCCTCAACGCCGCAGTAGATGGGGATCATGGCCAGATCGTCGGGGTTCATGCCGAACTTCTCGCCGGTCAGGTTGCTGTACTCCCAAGTACCGTTCTGATAGAACACAGCCTTGCCCTCGCCGAACTCAGCCTCAGCCTGATCGCCGGTGGCGGACAGCAGGGCAGCGCCGGTGGTGGCGGAATCCGTGGTATACAGATCCCAAACGGCCTTGTAGTTATCCAGATAAGTACCCTTGATGGTGGCGGGCTTGCTGGTCACGCCGTCATCCCGGAACTCATAGAACAGAGGCATATTGGACAGGTGGCCGGAGAAACGCCAGGAGGAGGAACCGTCCAGACCGGCGGAGGTGAAGGCGTCGAAGCCCAGCTCGGAAGCGCGGGCGTGGATGTCGTCGGCAACGGCCTTCAGGCTCTCGAAGTTGGTGATCTCATCCAGAGAGTGACCAGCCTTCTCCAGCAGCGCCTTGTTGACGATGATGCCGTAGGTCTCCAGGCAGTAGGCGATGGAGATGACCTCGCCGTTGGCGTTCTTCAGCGCGTAGTCCTTGGAAACCAGCTGATTGTAGACATCGCTGCTGCTCAGGTCATAGCAGAACTCGCCCCAGGTGGCCACGCCGCCCTCGTTGCACTGGAACAGGGTGGGAGCGTCTTCCTTGTCCATCTCGGACACCAGGGTGGACTCATACTCGCCGGAAGCGGCGGTCACGATTTTGACGGGAACACCGGTAGCAGCGGTGTAGGTCTCGGCCAGAGCCTTCCAGGCGTCGTCGGACTCGGGCTTAAAGTTCAGGTAATAGACGCTGCCGGTAGCGGCATCGCCATTCTCCTCACCCTGAGCGTCACCGTTTCCGCCGCCGCAGGCGACCAGAGACAGAGCCATCACAAGAGCAAGGATCAGTGCAAGAAACTTCTTCATGTTGATAGATCTCCTTTTTTAGATTGATTTATTTTCACAGTATGCACTGTAAAAAATGATTTCATGCTTCCCTCCGGGGAAGCGAAAAAGCGGTACCGCTTTTTCATTGCGTATTCAGCGATCCGTGATGTATTCCAGCGTCTTCACGCTGCCGCCCGGCCGCAGCACCGTGGACAGCACCTCGTGGCGGTTGCCGCTGCGGTGCTCCACCATGTCCAGCAGGATCGCGGCGCTGTGACGTCCCATTTCCTCCATGGGCTGACACAGTGTGGTCAGCGGCGGATCCATGTAGTCGGACACCTCAATGCCGTCAATGGCGATCAGCGAGCAGCCCTCCGGCACGGGGCGCCCATGTTCCCGCAGCGCGCGCATGGCGGCGATGGCCATGTTGTCGGAGATGGCAAACACGGCGGTAAAGTCCGCCCCCCGCTCCAGCGCCCGGTTCATGGCCTCATAGGAGCCGTCGATGTTGAAGGTATCCGTACAGATCACCAGCGACTCGTCCGGCGTGATCCCCGCCTCCTCCAGCGCCTGCCGGTACCCTTCGTAGCGCAGCTGGCTGATGGAGTGGTCGTTGGGATAGGTGATCATGGCGGCGATGCGCCGGTGTCCGTGGTCGATGAGGTAGCGGGTGGCCTGATAGGCGGTCTCCCTGTCGGCAATGGCCACGGAGGAGTAATCCCCCTGTTCCAGCGTGCCGTAGTGGTTGCTGAACGAGCAGCAGACGAACGGCACGTTCAGCAGCGCCAGATCCGCGGCGGTATAGTCGAACCGTCCGCCCAGCAGGATCAGACCCCGCAGCCGCTTCTCCCGCTCCATCATGGCGGCGCGCTTCAGCTCGTCGTCACAGGCACCGATCTGCTGCATCACAAGGGTGTAGCCCTTGGCGGTGATGCCTGCCTCCACGGCACGGATAATATCGGTATAGAAGGGATTGGAGATGCCGCGCACCACAAGGCCGATGGTATCGGATTTGGTTTTCACCAGATCCCGTGCCGAATTGTTGGGGATGTAGTTGGTGCTTTCGATCACTTCCAGCACCCGCCTGCGGCTCTCGGCGCTGACGTCGGGTCGGTCATTGAGAACACGGGAGACGGTGGTGATGCTTACGCCGCTGATGCGGGCGATGTCCTTGATGGTCACGGTTCTTCCTCCTGTTGCATACCGCCCGTGGCGAAACGATTTGGCAACGCTACCGGAAACGTTTTCGCACGGAACGGTTTTATAGTAACAACTTTCACACAGCCTGTCAATGGAAACAAGTGATTTTTGTTGTTATTCACAATCAAAACACGAATTACATGGTGATTTTCACAACAGGAAGCGGGGAGGCTCACGAGCTGCCCGCCGCGCTGTCAGGTCGGGTCAGCCGGAGCGCCTGCATACGTTCCTTCCTCCAGCGCCTTTCCGTTCAGCGCCGCGTAGGCCAGACGCTCCCCCTCATACCGCAGCTTCAGCGAGAAAAACGGCGTGTCCGGATCGTGGATCCGCTCTAAAAACAGCTTATCTCCCGCCCACAGGGGCAGCTCCATCAGCCTGTCCTTGTGGATCCATTCCAGCACACCCTCGTTGCACTCGATCAGCTCTCCCGTCCAGCCGGTAGCGGTGAATACATGCATGTACTCCGTCTCCCAGGTGTCGGACACAAAGGTGACCAGCCCCCGGTACTGATACTCCGTCAGCGTCAGTCCGGTCTCCTCCTTCGTCTCCCGCAGGATGCACTCCTCGGGGCTTTCATCCTTCTCGAACTTGCCGCCGACGCCTACCCATTTGTCGTGGTTCAGGTCGTTTTCCTTCTTGATCCGGTGCAGCATCAGATAGTTGCCCTGCGGATCCTCAATATAGCAAAGCGTAGAGTTATACATGGCGATCCCCTTTCTTTCCCGACGATCATACCACATTTTTTGCATTTTGTATAGTGGTGTGCTATAATACCGGAAAACAGCAGGGAGGAGGGAGATACCGTGACCTACCGGATCGTCCGTTCCCGCCGCCGCACGGTTGCGCTGGAGGTGACGCGGCAGGGGGAGGTGCTGGTGCGGGCACCGCTGCGGATGCCGCAGGAGGACATCGGCCGGTTCGTGGCCGCCCATGCCGGTTGGCTGGAAAAGGCCAGAGCCAGAGTCGCCGCCCGTCAGGCCGCTCACCCGCCCCTGACAGAGGAGGAGACGGCCGACCTGCGCCGCCGTGCCGGGGAGGTGCTGCCCCGCAGAACAGCGTACTACGCCGCCCGGATGGGCGTGGAACCGGCATCGGTGAAGATCACCGCCGCCAAAACCCGCTTCGGCAGCTGCTCCGGCAAAAACAGCATCTGCTTTTCCCTGTATCTCATGCAGTATCCCGAGGAGGCCATCGACTATGTGGTGGTGCATGAGCTGGCGCACATCCGGCACCATGACCACAGCCCCGCGTTTTATGCCGAGGTGGCCAGGGTGCTGCCGGATTACCGGGAACGGATGGCACTTTTGAAGACGTGAAAAGCCGGCCAAAGGGCCGGCTTTTTCCATATCTTTCCTTTTATTGCCCTTTGTTGCCTGTTTTTGGGTACATAAACGGCGGTTATGGGGGCAAAAAAGACCGTTATCGGTACAAAAAAACAGGCGCTCAGACCAGCTTTTCAAAGTACCGGAAGGTATCGTCGTCATGACTGTGCCGCATACAGAAGGACAGCATCCGTTCCGAGGCGGCATTTTCTTTGTAGCACTTGGCCACCACCCGGGTCAGCCCCAGCTGGTACAGCGCCCAGTCCGCCACGGCGGCAAAGGCCTCGGTGCCGTAGCCGTGTCCGGCGAATTCCGGCGCGATGCGGCAGCCCTGCTCCATGGAGCCCCGCCAGTCGCCGTTATACAGCACCACCTCGCCGATGCACCTGCCCTCCAGCCGGACGGCAAAGTTGATGGCGATGCGGTTTTGAAAGTCCTGCCGGGTCACGTCCAGAAAGTAATCCTCGGTCAGCTCCCCCTGCAGCTCCTCCCGGTAGTCGTAGCCCCACCAGCGGTTGCGGTCGTCGTCCAGACACAGGGCGTTGTAGGCGGCCTTGTCATCGTCGGTAAAGGGGGAGAGGGTCAGCCGCTCCGTGGTCAGCCGGGGGATGTGCCGCAGGGCGTCCAGCTCACAGCCCACCTCGAAGCGCATTTTGCCCCCCAACTCCGCGGGAAGGTATTGCAGCTTGGAGGTGCGCAGTCCCCGGTCACGGCCGTCGTCCTCCCGGTTGATCCAGCGGCAGTCGCCGCCGTAATAGGCCGCAAACTGCTGCACCATGGCGGGATAGACGCCGGCGTGAGAGTACAGGGCTTTTTCAATGTGGCACACCAGCGTTTCACCGCATTTTTCCGCCAGCGCCACCGCCAGCAGCCGCCCCTCCCACAGAATGCCGCCGGCGCGGAAGATGCCCTGCTCCAGATAGGTGAACAGCTCCTTGGCCAGTGCCAGCTCCCGCTTGGCCTCGGGGCTTTGCTTCTGGAATTCCTGTTCATAATCCGCCCAGAAGGCGGCCAGCAGGCCGCTGTCCGCCGCCGTCAGGGGAATGAATTTCGCGTCGGGGTGCTCCTTGTTGAATTTGTTGATGTGATTCCGCTGACCGCTGTAGTGCCGTCCGGCGAACTGCGCCAGATCCTCCGCCCGGTAGAGGTAGTCCTTCCATACCCGCTCGTTGGTGACGGTGACCCGCGGCCAGCGCAGCGCCAGCCGTCCCGCCTCCGACTCCGGCACCACGGAGAAGATGGGGCGCACGCCCTTTTGGCGGCAGTGATCCTCAAGAGTGGTCAGGGCGGCATCCACGTCGCCGCTGGGGCCGGGGATGGGATAGTCGAACTGGGTGACGCCGTCGATGCAGTTGCGGATCACAAGGCAGCCGTCGGTAAAGGCGTATTCCGAATGGAGGTGTCCCCGCCACATGTATTTGACGCCGGCGCTGTATTCGCACAGGCGGTAGGGGCAGGTCTCGTAGTAAGGCCGCAGCAGAGGCATGGCCCCGGCGGTAATGGGGGTAAAATTCAGCATAGGGTGGTTCTCCTGGGTATTGAATTTGTATCATGGGGGGCGTTCATACGGTTACAATCGCTCCACCATTTCCGCGGTGAAGTGCAGAAACTTTCTGGCAAGGGGACGCAGCTCTCTGCGGGGCAGGGAGGCCACCCCCAGCTCCCGCACGGCGGGGGGATCCAGCGGCAGCGCCAGCACGTCGTTGGAGCGTCCCTTCAGCACCAGACGGCTGAGGATGCTGACGCCCAGACCGTGCTCCACCATGGAGATGATGACCGTATCGCTGACCTGCGTATCCCGGATGACGGGTTTTACGCCGCAGCTGTTCAGCGCCCGCAGAATGTCCAGATGAAAGCCCTGCGAGGGCATCAGGAATTCCTGCCCGTCCAGACGCCGCACATCCAGCGTTTCGGCGCCGCCGGTATCAAAATCCCGGGGCAGGATCACCAGCAGGGGATCGGGCTTCAGGGGCGTCCAGTCCAGCGTGCTGCTCTCCTGACGGCTGGCAAAGGCCATATCCACTCTGCCCTCTTTCACCCAGCGGTATACCTCCTCCACGGAGCCCATCTGCACATCAATGCCCACGCCGTTGTTGGCGCGGCGGAACTGCTCGATCAGCTCCGGCAGCCAGTGCATCGCAATGCTGGCATAGGAGGCCACGCGGATGGTCTCCTCCTGATGGGAGTTCACCAGCGCGATCTCCCGCTCCAGCGACTGGTTGGCGGCAAGACACTGGCGCACCAGCGGCATGATCCGCATACCGGCCTGTGTCAGACGCACGCCCCGCCGGTCTCGCACCAGCACGGGAAAGCCGATCTCCCGCTCCAGACTGTTCATCATGTGGGTCAGGCCCGACTGGGTATAGCCCAGCTGCTCCGCCGCCCGGGTGAAGCTGCCCAGCTCCGCCGCCGTGACCAGCGCCTCCAGCTTTTTTCCGTCCATTGCCGCCCCTCCTTCTCCGAAACCGGAAATGATGTTAGCCGGATTTTACCATGACACGGCGGAAAAAGCAACTGTTAAATATGACATTTTTTCATGGAAAGATGAAAAAATGTCGCTTTACAAATCTTGCAACATTGTGTATTTTATAGACAGTAATTCTCCACATATTACTTTTCCTTTCTATCCTCAAATCCCTTTGATGGCTGCGTGGTTTGCCCCGCAGCCATCACCCTATTTCCTCCTCACATATCTTACACTGTGGAGAAATTACCAACGAACAAAAGCGGACGGCTGCTGCCGTCCGCTTTTTGCTGTAATGGGAAAAATTCATGGAAAAGCCACTTGTAATTCCCCATACTTTCGTATACAATAAGGCTGTCTGATTCCAACCAAGGCCGTGTCACTCCACTTTTTGACCGGCGGCGGCACATGAAAAGGAGAAGGATCCGCTGTGGCTGGCGGTGCGGCAGTGTGGAGACCTGTCGTAAGGCGGCGCGCCTGACGGCGGCTGCGAGACTGTTCTTTGCGGAGGCGGGGCGGTTACAGTCAAGAAAGTATGGCAAAGGTGATTTTGAAGGATCTGAAGAAGGTCTATCCCAACACCGAAAAGAAGAAAAAGGCAAAGAAGGGCGAGGAGCCGGAGAAGAAGAGCAATCTTCAGATCACCGACGAGGGCGTCGTGGCAGTGCAGCAGTTCAGTCTGGAGATCGCCGACCGCGAGTTTATCGTGCTGGTGGGCCCCTCCGGCTGCGGCAAGTCCACCACGCTGCGGATGATCGCGGGTCTGGAGGACATCACCTCCGGCGAGCTGTGGATCGGCGACAAGCTGATGAACGATGTGGAGCCGAAGGATCGCGACATCGCCATGGTGTTCCAGAACTACGCCCTGTATCCCCACATGACCGTATACGAGAACATGGCCTTCTCCCTGAAGCTGAAGAAGGTACCCAAGGACGAGATCGACAAGAAGGTGCGTCAGGCGGCGGAGATCCTTGACATCACGCAGTATCTGGACCGCAAGCCCAAGGCGCTGTCCGGCGGTCAGCGGCAGCGTGTGGCTATCGGCCGCGCCATCGTCCGGGATCCGGCGGTGTTTCTGATGGATGAGCCGCTGTCCAATCTGGACGCAAAGCTCCGCAACCAGATGCGCGCCGAGATCATCAAGCTGCGCCAGCGGATCGACACCACCTTTGTCTATGTGACCCACGACCAGACGGAGGCTATGACGCTGGGCGACCGGATCGTTATTATGAAGGACGGCTTCATCCAGCAGATCGGAACGCCGCAGGAGGTGTTCGATCATCCCGCCAACCTGTTTGTGGCAGGCTTTATCGGCACGCCCCAGATGAACCTGTTTGACGCGAAGCTGATCAGGCAGAACGGGAAGTATGCCGTTACGGTAGACGGCGTGACCGTGGAGCTGGCCGAGGATAAGCAGCAGCGCCTGTCCGCCAGAAATGTGCCGGAGCAGGACGTGGTGCTGGGCGTGCGCCCTGACCATATCATGCTGTGCGCCGACGGCGTGAAGGGTACCGTGGACGTCAGTGAGCTGATGGGCTCCTCCGTGCATCTGCACATCACCAGCAACGGTCACGATGTGGTGGTGATCGTCCCCACCAACGGCAATGCCGCCCACTTCCCCATGGGCAGCGAGGTCAATATGATCTTCGGCGGCAACGTGGCGCATGTGTTCAGTAAGGAGACGGAAAAGAATCTGGAGTGGTGACACTTTGGGATGAAAAAATTGACCGGCCGAAAGGCCGGTCAATTTTGCTTCGGTTCAAAACGCCTCCGGGCGGTTGGTGTAGGCCAGATCCGCCGTGGCGGTCTTCAGCTCCTCCATGCTGCGGATGTCCTGCTTGCGCAGCTGGGTCTGGGTCTCGGCGGGCAGGGCGTAGAAATAGGTGTACGCCTGCGGATCGTTGTTGAGAAGATCGGTGAGATCGATGGCATATTTCATAAAAAGCACCTCCGCCGTCAGTATGCGCGGCGGAGGTGTTGTTTATGCGGGACTCAGCGCTGGTACTCAAATTCCAGATCGTACATGCTGACGATGTGGCCGTCCTGAATGCCCATTTGCTCCAGCTGGTCAAACAGGCCGCTCT
>CAKTKM010000064.1 GCA_934569425.1 uncultured Oscillospiraceae bacterium | reverse complement strand
GCGCTGACCGCGGATCAGGTCGCCGAAGCGCTGGACGATCACACCGCCGCCCAGCATATTGGAGAGACGGGCGATGGACTCGCCGTAACCGTTGCTGTCGCGGAACGGCTCGGTGAAATGCTTGGACACCAGCAGGGCGAAATTGGTGTTTTCCGTGTGCAGGGCAGGATCCTCATAGCTGTGGCCATTGACAGTGACGATGCCGTTGGTGTTTTCGTTGACCACCGCGCCCTTGGGGTTCATGCAGAAGGTACGCACCTTGTCCTGATACTTCTCGGTCTTATAAACGATCTTGCTCTCATACAGCTCGTCGGTGATGGGTGCGAATACCTCTGCCGGAAGCTCCACGCGGACGCCGATGTCCACACGGTTGGACTTTGTGGGAATCCGCAGCGTCTCGCATACGGATTCCATCCACTTGCTGCCGCTGCGTCCCACGGAGATGATACACTTGCGGCCGCGGAAGGTCCCCTTGTCGGTCTCCGCTTCGTAGCCGCCGTCTTCCGCAATGCTCAGCGCCTTCACCGGCGTCAGGAAGTGGAACTCCACCTTATCCTTCAGCTGCGCATAGAGATTCTCCAGCACCTTGTAGTTGATGTCCGTGCCCAGATGGCGCACGGAGGCGTCCAGCAGGTGCAGGTTGTTTTGCAGGCACAGGCGCTTGAAGCCGCTGTCGGCGGTGGAGTACAGCTTTGTCCCCGCGCCGCCGTTCTGCATATTGATGTCGTCTACATACCGCATCAGCTCCATGGCCTTCTGCTTGCCGATATACTCGTACAGCGTGCCGCCAAAAGCGTTGGTCAGGTTATATTTGCCATCGGAAAAAGCACCGGCGCCGCCAAAACCGTTCATGATGGCACAGGTCTTACAGTGGATGCAGGTCTTCACCTTATCACCGTCAATGGGGCAATGGCGTTTTTCCAGCGGGTTGCCCGCCTCCAGCACGGCCACCTTCCACTGTGGACGGCATTTGGCCAGCTCATAGGCGGAGAAAATGCCGCCGGGACCGGCGCCGATGATCACTACGTCATATTGCTGCATGATAAGTCACTCCTCTCGTCATTTGGCCGCCTTCAGCGGCAGATATAGCAGTACCAGCCCTCGCTGCTGCGGGTCTCCTCGATGTGCCAGCCGGCGGCGGTCAGCGCCGCGGCTACCTCATCGGTGCGGTCGTCGATGATGCCGGAGGTCAGAAACCAGCCGCCCGGCTTCAAAAAGTGCCGCACCTGCGGGGCAAGGGAGAGAATAACGTCCGCCACGATGTTGGCCACTACCACGTCATATCCGGTGCCGATGGCGGTACGCAGAGCGCCCTCACGGGTGGCGTCGCCCTGCCGCACGGTAAGGGCGTCCCTGCCGATACCGTTCAGCGCGGCGTTTTCATAGGCCACATCAATGCACTTTTCATCAATATCGCAGGCAAAAGCGCTCTTGGCGCCCAGCCGCAGGGCGGCAATAGACAGGATCCCGCTGCCGCAGCCCAGATCCAGCACGCGCTCGCCGCCGTGGATGTGGCGATCCAGCGCCGTCAGGCACAGGCGGGTGGTGGCGTGGCTTCCGGTGCCGAAGGTAAGCCCCGGATTCAGACGCAGGGTCACCCGTCCTTTGGCGTCGGCCTTTTCCCACGCGGGGATCACCAACAGCCGCTCACCGATCTCCATGGGCTTATAGAACTGCTTCCAGTTGTTTTCCCAGTCCTCGTCCTTCACATTTTCCATGGTCAGCAGCAGGGGGGCATACTCGGGATGGCGCTGCTTCAGGGCGTGCATGGCCATGCGGACAGCAGCAATGGTGCCATAGCCGGAGGGCGCGTTTTCCACATAGAAGGTCACCCGGGAGAGATTCTCCTTCTCCTTTACCAGCGCCTCGTCCACATAGTCCCAATAGGCCTGATTGTGCGCCATGAAGTCCTGAAAATCCCGCTGGTCGTCAATAATGACGCCGGTAACGCCCTGCTCCTCCAGCAGCGCCGTTACCGGTTCGATACCGGCGGCAGCTACATCGATTTTCAATTCCAACCAATCCATCGTTGCCTCACTTTCCTACGCAGAAGCGGGAGAAGATCGTGTCCACCAGATCCTCCCGTATTTGTTTTCCGTTCAGTTCGCCCAGCGCTTCCAACGCGCCCTCCGCGTCGGTCAGCACGACATCGGGTGTCATGCCCAGTTCCAAAGACGCACGGGCGTTTTTCACGCAGCGAAGCGCCCGCTCCGCCGCGTCCGCCTGCCGGGCGTTGGTCAACACCTCGCCCTGCGGCTCCGTTCCGACGGGGTACAGTGCGCCGATGGCCTCGCATAAGGCGGACATGCCCTCGCCGGTCTTAGCAGAAACGGACAGTACGGTGCCGAACCGCTTTTTCAGCGCCTCCCGATCCACCCTGCGGGGCAGATCGCTCTTATTGACCACCACCAGCAGCTGAGGAGCCTTCTCCGCCACCGCCATGGCCTCCTCGTCCTGCTGATCCAACGCTTCGGAGCCGTCCAGCAGCAGCAGTGCCAGCGCGGCGCGCTCCGCCGCCCTGCGGCTGCGTTCCACCCCCAGCCGCTCCACCGCGTCATCTGTCCGGCGGATACCGGCCGTGTCGGTGAGCCGCAGCAGCACATGCCCCAGCAGCAGAGACTCCTCCACCGTATCACGGGTCGTTCCCGCCACATCGGTGACGATGGCACGGTCATACCCCACCAGCGCATTCAGCAGGGAGGATTTTCCCACGTTGGGCTTCCCCAGCAGCACGGTGGGGACCCCCTGCTTCATCAGCCGTCCCCGGGAATAGGTATCCAGCAGCGCGGAAAGCTTCTCCTCGCTCTGCCGCAGGGCGTCCAGCAGCTGCGGCAGCTGCACTTCTTCGATGTCCTCATCGGGATAGTCCACGATGGCGTAAAAGCGACTGACCACATTCATCAGGGTATCGTATACCGCCTGCACGCCGCGGCTCAGCGCACCCTCCAGCTGCCCGGCGGCGTTGCGGGCGGCCTGCGCCGTCTCCGCGTCGATGACATCTATCACCGCCTCTGCCTGCATCAGATCCATCCGCCCGTTGAGAAAGGCGCGCTGGGTGAATTCGCCGCCCTTGGCCTGCCGCGCGCCATGGGCAAACAGGAGCTTTAAGCCCTCTGTCAGCACTACAGGCGAGCCGTGGCAGTGGATCTCGGCGCAGTCCTCTCCGGTATAGCTGGCGGGTGCGGAGAAACGCACGCAAAGCGCGCTGTCCAGGATCCGTCCTTCGCCGTCCAGCAGGCGGCCCAGCACCATGGTGCGGGCAGGCTGCCGGGACATGGGAACGCCGTTCAGCGGAAAAAATACCGCGTCCAGAATCTCCTCCACGGCAGGACCGCTAAGCCGCAGGATGCCGATGGCACAGGGGCGAAGCGGCGTGGCAATGGCGGCAATGGTATCCGGCATGGAGAACCCCTCCCTTTGCGCATAAATTTACGCATACCAGTATACCACAGGCCGCGACAAAAGAAAAGCAGAGGTTGATAAGAGGAGGCATAAGAAAAAGCGAACCAAAGCGGTTCGCTTTTCCGGATAGAGCGGGATCCTGTCCCATTTCTTTTCTTATAGGGCGGCATAATACATGGCGCCGACGGCCTGTCCGAATTGTGCCACAGTCACGCCGTGACCGGGCAGCTGGCGCATCAGCGGGGTGCAGGTCAGATCCTCGTCCGCCGCCTCAAGACGCAGATCGGGGACAACGCCGCGGCAGCCCTCCTGCAGCAGGCGGAAGCAAACAGGTTCCTTGACAAACCTGCCAAAGAGATAGCGCTCCTCCGTCTGCGGGCGCATGAGCCAGCGCAGCTCCCGGCTGATCTGCCCCACACCGCGGCCGATCTGGCGGAAGACCCCCTGCGCGGCTTCATTGCCTGCCGCCGCCTGCGCCATCAGATACGCAAGGCAGGGCTTACGCCGCTCCGGCGGCACAAGCAGTATGCCGCCCCGGTTCTCGGCAAAATCCGCCAGCAGTGCGGGATCGGCGGCATAGGCAAGGCGGAAAGCCGCCGCCTGTCCCAGATAGCGCCGCGCTCCCGGCAAGCCGGAATTCTCATTGCAGGTGGAACGGAGATCCTCCGGCGGCAACCGCCGCTGGGGAAAGCTCCCCAGATCCAGCAGGAAATCATACAGCTCTACCGGCATTTCCGGGATGGTGCCGTCGCTGTTCAGATACCCCACGCCGAAGTCCGTCCCCAGTGCGTGCGCGATCACACCGCCGGAAAAATCCGGCTCCTTCGGGCTGAAGGCCAGCTCTGCCGCCGCCGTGAATGCGGCAATATGGCCATCGTTGGTCATATGAACGGCGGCGCCGTCACGGCACAGGGGTCGCAGCAGCTCCGCAAGGCCGCCCAGCCGGGCAAAGGCCGTCTCGTAATCCACGGCGGGATTCTCCCGCATTCCCTTGGTCTTGGGGCTTTCGCCGCCTACAATGCGGTCACGGATCACCACGTCGGGGAAACTGATGCCCAGCACATCAAGGGGCAGGGCGGTACTCTGCGCCACAGCCTGTGCCATTTCGGCATCCGGGGCGTTTTTCTCCAGCGCCTGCTCCAGCCGCGGCGTCATACCGGCGGCGCAGCAGGCCATGAGCCGGGTCAGCAGAACAATGGGATCGATCAAGCCCTCGGCCACAGGGCTGGCGGCCGGATCCCAATCGTATTCCTTCACGCAGATCAGACGGCCATCCACGGCCACCGCCGCCTTGATGTCGGTACCGCCAATGTCGATGCCGCAGCAGACACCTTGTCGGCAGCGTTCCACCGCCCTGCGGAGACGGGGCAGCAGATCGCCCCGCTTCGGCTGAGGCGCCGGCGCGGGTACATAGGTACCGCTGTCAAGGATGACAAAGGAAAAGGTGCCGCCGTCAAAGGCGCGGCACAGCCGGTCGGCAATGTTGATGACCTTGCCGCAGCCGCTGCGGGCAGGGCAATGCACCTGAAAGATGTCGTCCTGCTCCGCCAGCAGGGATACGGCCTCTTTCTCTCCGCTGTCCAGATAAAAGGCCAGACGGCGACCGCTGAGAGCGGAAAGGGTATTGAACACGCTGGCGGTGACATACTGCCGGACAAACTGCCGCTGCTCCGCGTCTCTCCAGCGGGGTATCGGCAGCGCAAAATCCCGGCGCGTACCGTCGGTCAGGGTCAGCTGCATGGTGACCGGGATGTGATCCGGCTGCGCGGCGCATTGTTCCCGCACATCGCTGAGCCAGACGCTGCCGCCGGAGCGCGCCTGCTGCAGCCACTGAGAAAGCATAACGGTTTCCTCCTGAAAAACAGAGCGCCGCCGGACTATCGGCGCTCCAAATCATAAAGCCTCGCAGCGTTTGCGCCGGCTTACAAAACGTGTACCTCATCGGGGTCGAACACCAGATGGCATTTCTCGCCCACCTGATAGATGCGCTTATTCTTGGGATTGTGCTCAGCCAGCTTCACCAGTGTGCCGCCCACCATGACGTGATAGTTCTGATAGCTTCCCATGAAGCAGGAGACCACCACCTTGCAGGGCAGGCCGCCCTGGTCGGCCAGCGTGCCGGATTCGGGACGCAGCACCACGGTGCAGGTATCGCCCTCCTTCAGATCATCCCGTCCGGCCACGGCCATTTCGTGACCCTCAATGTTCAGCAGGGCGTGAGCGCCGCTGCGGCCGGTCATGGTTCCCTTGAGGAAATTGGCCTCGCCGATAAAGTCCGCCACGAACTCGTTGACCGGGTGATAGTAGATCTCCTGCGGGGTACCCATCTGCTCCACCACGCCGTTTTTCATAATGATAATGTTATCGGAGAGCGCCATAGCCTCAGACTGGTCATGGGTGACATAGATGGCGGTGATGCCCACCTCCTGCTGGATCCGGCGGATCTCCGTCCGCATGGAGACGCGGAGCTTGGCGTCCAGATTGGACAGCGGCTCGTCAAACAGCAGGACAGAGGGCTCGATCACCAGTGCGCGCGCCAGCGCAACGCGCTGCTGCTGGCCGCCGGACAGCTGGTTGGTCATGCGTCCCTCCATGCCGGTCAGCTCCACCAGATCAAGGATCTTCATAACGCGCTGGTGGATCTCCTCCTTGGGGATCTTGCGAAGCTTCAGGCCGTAGGCCACGTTGTCAAAAACGTTGTAATGGGGCAGCAGGGCATAGGACTGGAAGACCATGGCGGTGTCCCGCTTGTTGGGTGTCAGGGCATTGATGGCCTCGTCACCCAGATAGATCTCGCCCTCGTCGGGGCTTTCAAAGCCTGCGATCATGCGCAGGGTGGTGGTCTTTCCGCAGCCGGAGGGACCCAGCAGCGTGACAAAGCTGCCCGGCTCGATGGTCAGAGAGGTATCCTTGACCGCATAGAAATCCTTGCCGGTCTTGGGATCCTGATAGATCTTGGAGATATGGTCCAGACGGACGCCTTTTTTCACTTTATCCATGGTTTAGTTGTCCTCCTTGAGCTTTCTGCTGGTGCCGAAGTACTTCATAAACAGGTTCATCAGCAGCACCGCGCCGTAGGTAATGACGATCAGGATGGTTGCGAAGGCACAGGCCAGACTGTAGGAGCCTTTTTCGGCAAATTCGTTGATCTGCACGGTGATCAGCAGGAACTGCGGCGTCACCAGCAGAATAATGGCGGAAATGGCGGTGATACTGCGGACGAAAGCCGTGACCAGTCCGCTGAGGAAGGAGTCCTTGATCAGCGGCAGCGTGACGGTCATGAAGACCTTGAGGCTGTCGGCACCCATGTCATAGGCGGATTCCTCGATGGATCTGTCGATCTGCCGCAGGGCGGAGATGCCGCTTCGGGTACCGGTAGGCAGTGAGCGCACCACAAACACGATGATCAGGATCAGTCCCGTGCCGTACAGTCCCCGCAGGAATCCGGTATTGAATACGCCGTTGGAGAAGCCCCGGATATAGCCCACGCCCAGCACCGTGCCGGGTACGGCCATGGCCAGCATGGAGACCGCCTCGATAAAGCCCTTGGAGCGGAATTTCCGCTTCACCACCAGATAGGAGATGATCATGCTCAACAGGGCGGTGATGGGGGCGGCGATCAGGCTCAGCACAAAGGAATCGCGGAAGGCCTGGAATCCGTGGTAACGGGTAAAGACCAGCGAGAACCATTTGCCCGTCAGGGGGAAGAACTTAAAGCCCCATGTGGGGAAGAAAGCGCCGATGGGGACGCACAGATACATGATGATGACAAAACCGGCGGCCAGTGCGCACAGGATGGTCAGGGGCACCTTGACGCTCTTGTCCTCGATCAGCATACGGGCGCGGGAGGCCTTACCGGTAAGGGTAGCCGCCGTTTTGCGCTCCAGATAATACTTCTGCACAACGAACATGGCCAGCGTGATGCACAGCAGCACCACGGCCATGGCGGCAGCGCCGGGCTTGTCGTAGGAGCCGGTGATCTGCAGGTAGATGGTAGTGGCCAGCGTATCATAGGAACCACCGATGATCATGGGGTTGGCAAAGTCAGCGATGGACTCAATGAACGTCACCAGGAAGGCATTGCCAAGGCCGGGCAGCATCAGGGGCAGGGTCACGCTGGTAAAGACCTTCCAGCGGGAGGCGCCCATATCCCGGGCGGCCTCCTCCAGCGAGGGATCGATGTTCTTCAAAAGGCCCTTCAGCATCATATAGCACACCGGGAAGAAGGTCAGGGTCTGTACGATGACGATGCCCCAGAAGCCGTACACGCTGTTATCATAGATGCCCAGCAGGAAGCGGGTGATGATGCCCGCCTTGCCGAAGAGCATGATCATGGACAGCGACAGCACAAAGGGCGGCGAGACCACCGGCAGCATGGAGACGACCTTGAACAGGCCGCCCACAAACTTGCCCATGCGGACATAGACCTCCACATAGGCAAACAGCAATCCGATCAGCGCCGAGAGAATGCCCACCAGAAAGCCCACCTTCAGGGTGTTGGTGATGGCCTTGGTAAAGGTCGGCATGGCAAAAATACGCTGGAAAATGGAGATACCGAAGGTGCCGTCGCCCACAAAACTATCCACCAGCAGTATGGCCAGCGGGTAGAGGATAAACAAAGTCAGAAAGGTAATGAGCACGACGAT
>CAKTKM010000063.1 GCA_934569425.1 uncultured Oscillospiraceae bacterium | reverse complement strand
TATCCAGCACGCAGGGGATCATGCGGCCGTTGTTGTAGATGATCTCGGCAGCGCCGGTCATGCCGCTGTGGAAGAAGGTAGAGTCGCCCATCACGCCGAAGACCACCTTGTCGGTGACGCCCTCGCGCTGGAAGGACTTGGCCATACCCATACCGGCGGAGAAGCCGCCGCCCATGCAGATGCACACGTCCATGCAGTTCAGCGGAGGCGCAAAGCCCAGCGTGTAGCAGCCAATATCGCCGGTCACGACGTAATTCTTGTTCTTGGACAGCGTATAGAAGAAGCCGCGGTGGGGGCAGCCGGGACACAGGGCGGGAGGACGCTTGGCCACGGTCACATCGGTGATGGTCTTGTACTCCGGCTTGATGCCCAGCACGCGCTCACGCACCAGCTGGGTATTCAGCTCGTACATAACGCCGGTCAGCTCCTTGCCGGTGCATGCGATACCGGCGGCCTTGATCTCGTTCTCCATGAAGGGCTCCAGCTCTTCGATGACATACAGCTTCTCCACCTTGGAGGCGAAGTCGCGGATCAGGTTCATGGGCAGCGGATAGGTCAGACCCAACTTCAGGAAGGAGGTACCCTCGGGGAAGACCTCCTTGGCATATTCATAGGCAATGGAGGCGGTGATCACGCCCACCTTGCCGTCGCCCATCTCCAGCTTGTTCAGGCCGTTCTCCAGCGCGGTGGTGCAGCCGTACTCTGCCAGCTTCACCAGACGCTCCTCCACCAGCGGATGATTCAGGTAGGCGTTGGCGGGGGCGCAGATGTACTTCCGGGTATTGCGGGCATAGACAGGAGCGGTATGCTCCACACGCTCGCCGAACTCCACCAGACCCTTGGAATGGCACACGCGGGTGGTGGTGCGGTACAGCACGGGGGTATCAAATTCCTCGGAGATCTCGCAGGCCAACTTCACAAAGTCCTTGCACTCCTGGGCGTCGCTGGGCTCCACCATGGCGATCTTGGCGGCGCGGGCATAGTGGCGGTTATCCTGCTCGTTCTGGGAGGAATGGCAGGAGGGGTCGTCGGCGGTGACCACCACATAGGCGCCGTTGACGCCCATGTAACCGGCGGTAAACAGGGGATCCGCCGCCACGTTCAGACCCACCATCTTCATGGTGCAGAAGGCGCGGGAACCGGCCACGGCGGCGCCGTAGGCCACCTCGGCGGCTACCTTCTCGTTGGGCGCCCACTCGCAATACACGTCCTTGCCGTACTGGGGCATGTTCTCCAGGATCTCGGTGCTGGGGGTGCCGGGATACGCGGAGCAGACTTTGATACCGGCTTCGTAGACGCCACGGGCGGTGGCCTCGTTACCGGACATCAGATGTTTCATAGTTTTCTTCCACCTTTCTTGTTTTCTTCTTACTTGCTCTATCTGTCACTTACTTTTGGAAAACGAAATCAATAGACGCTGGCCTCCTGCTGGCCGTGCAGCACCCGCAGCGCACCCTCGGCCAGAGAGCGCATCTCCTCCTCGCCGGGCAGGCGGATGGTCTTGGCGATCTTGCCCACATAGGCGGTGATGTCATTGCAGAAGAACTGCTCGTAGGCCATGCCGCCGGTGAACACGATGGCGTCCACGTCGAAATGCAGCACGGCGGCCATGGCGCCGATGTCCTTGCTGAGCTGATAGACCAGCGCCTGATAGGCCTCCACAAACTTGGGATCACCCTCCACCACCTTGGCGCAGATCACGCGGAAATCGGTGGTACCCAGATACGACAGCATACCGGCGCGGCGGCCGAAGGTCTTTTTCACCTCATCCTTGGTCTTGCCGCTGAAGCAATAGGCGATCAGCTGGTTGACCGGCAGAGCGCCGGCACGGTCCATACCCATGGAGCCCTCGTCCTTCACATTGCACACGTCCACCACGCGGCCCTTTTCGTGGGCGCCCACGCTGACGCCGCCGCCCAGATGGCACACGATCAGGTTCACGTCCTCGTAGTTCCTGCCCAGCTCCCTGGCAGCCTTGCGGCCGATGGACTTGTGGTTCAGGGCGTGGAACTGGCACAGGCGGCGGAACTCGGCAAAGCCGGTATAGTGGGCGATCTCGGTCATCTCGTCCACACAGACCGGATCCACAAAGAACGCGGGGATGCCCACCATATCGCCCAGCTTCTTGGCCAGATACGCGCCCAGATTGGAGGGATGCTCGCCGTAGGGAGCGGTCTCCACATCGTGCATCACCCTGTCGTTCACGGCATAGGTGCCGCTGGGGATGGGACGGTACAGGCCGCCGCGGCCGCACACCGCGTCAAAATCCTTCAGCTGATAGCCCGCCTCGGTCACGGCGTTTAAAATGGCGTTTTTGCGGTAGTCCGCCTGGTCGATGACCCGCTCGAACTGATCCAGCTCCTCGGCGGAGTGGTCGATGCCCAGCTTGAACAGCTGCTGGTCTTCGTCAAATACGGCGATCTTGGTGCTGGTGGCGCCGGGATTGATGACAAGGATCTTCATATGGGGGTTCCCTCTCTTTCTCCTGTTGGTTCGGCTGGATTGTCAAAATTTTCACCGAATCACTTAATGAACTATTCACAGTATGGCACTTCCCCACCCGTTTGTCAACGGCGTTTTCTCCCCGGAACCCACGCCGGAAAAAATATCGGCATTCTTCACAAAAAAAAAGGCGTCCGGTCGTGAAATCGACCAAACGCCAAAGGTGGTTATTCGTATCGCTCCAGCCCCCGCAGCAGCACCTCCGCCATGGCGATCCCGCGGCCGGCGATGTCAAAGCCGCCCTCGTAAATGCGCCATTCCAGCAGCGTGCCGCGGTGCAGCGTCACCAGCTGCTCCACCACCATGTCGCCGTCATAACGGGCGTCGATGCAGCCGTCCCGGCGGCACAGCTCCACCAGCTCCGACAGCACCCGGAAATAGACGCGGTTCTCGTTGCGCTGCAAAACCGCCTGCTCGGGATATTTCATGGCGTGGATGAATGCCTTGTAAAGCACCGGGTCGCTGCTGCTGATCCGCAGGGACTGTCCCACAAAGTCCAGCAGCTTCTCCCGTGATGTGTGGGCGGTATCCGCCAGATACTCCGTCTCCAGTGTCAGGTACGCCGCGTCCACATGGCCGGTGACCTGAATGGCCAGCTCATCCTTGCTTTTGAAATAGTGGTAGATATTCCCCACGGAGCAGCCCGCCTTCTGGGCAATCTCCTCCACGGAGACATTTTCAAAGCCCTCCCTGTCAAACAGATCCAGCGCGACGTTCTGGATGCGGCCGCGCATCTCCAGCGCCTGCTGCTTGCGGGGGGTGAGTCTTTCTGACATGATCGGTGAACCCCTCAATGAATTATTCTGTATGGTATCATACCGTGAAACCCGCGCCGTGTCAAGTGTTTGTCTGTTTACACCGCGAAAGAGTCCGCCCCGTGAAAAACGGCCGTCGAAAGACGGCCGTTTTTCCTTATTTGTGGCTGCAGTGGCCACCGCAGTGTGCGCAGTCGCCGCCGCAGCTGGCGGAGCAGAAACCCTTGCCCTGCTTTTTGTTTTTGATGAGGGAATGGACAATGGAAGTGACAATGGCAATCAGAACAAGACAAATCAGAATATCAGCCAGCATGACAAGCGCTCCTTTCTCAAAATCCGTAAACAGCTGCGGTGATTACAGCTTCACGCTCAGCTTGGTGGCGTCCTTGTAGGGACGGAACAGCAGATACAGCAGGCCCGCCAGAACGATGACAGCCACGATGGTGCCGATAATGCTGCCGGTGCCGACGAACCAACCGCCGAACTGGTTGATCATCAGGGCGATCAGATAGGCAAAGCCGCACTGGTAGCCGATGGCGAACCACGTCCACTTGGCGTTGTTCATCTCCCGCTTGATGGCGCCGATGGCCGCGAAGCAGGGAGCGCACAGCAGGTTGAACACCAGGAAGCTGTAGCCGGAGATCCCGTTGAAGGCCGCCGCGATGGCGTCATACACGGTACCCTCGCCGCCGCTGAACAGGGAGCCCAGCGTAGCAACGATGTTCTCCTTCGCCACCAGGCCGGTGATGGAGGCCACAGCAGCCTGCCAGTTGCCCCAGCCCAAGGGTGCGAAGATCCATGCGATCGCGTTGCCGATCTTGGCAAGGATCGAGGAACCGATCTGATCCTCCTCCAGCATGCCGAAGCTGCCGTCCAGCCAGCCGAAGCGGGAGGTGAACCATACGAAGATGGTGGAAAGCAGGATGATGGTACCGGCCTTCTTGATGAAGCTCCAGCCGCGCTCCCACATGCTGCGCAGCACGTTGCCCAGCGTGGGCCAGTGGTAGGCGGGCAGCTCCATAACGAAGGGAGCGGGGTCACCGGCGAACATCTTGGTCTTCTTCAGAATGATACCGGAGACGATGATAGCGGCCATGCCGATGAAGTAGGCAGAGGTGGAGACCCATGCGCTGCCACCGAACAGGGCGCCTGCGATCATGGCGATAAAGGGAACCTTTGCGCCGCAGGGGATAAAGGTGGTGGTCATAATGGTCATACGGCGATCCCGCTCGTTCTCGATGGTACGGGAGGCCATGATGCCGGGGATACCGCAGCCGGTACCGATCAGCATGGGGATGAAGCTCTTACCGGACAGGCCGAACTTGCGGAAAATACGGTCCAGCACGAAGGCGATACGAGCCATGTAGCCGCAGGCCTCCAGGAAGGCCAGCATCAGGAACAGCACCAGCATCTGGGGAACAAAGCCCAGCACGGCGCCGACACCGGCCACAATACCGTCCAGGATCAGGCCGCTGAGCCAGTCGGACGCACCGGCGGCCTCCAGACCGTTGCCGATCAGAACGGGAATACCCGGTACCCACACGCCGTAGTCGGCAGGATCCGGCTCATCGCCGATCTCCTCCAGCGTGGCCTTGGCTTCCTCGTAGTCGGCCAGCGTGGCGGTCTCGGTCTCAATGGCCAGCGTCTCCTCATCCTCCACATCGTAGGTAAAGGTGCCGTCGGCGGCCAGCGCACCGTTTTCTTCGATATAGGCGTCATAGCCGTCCACGATCAGGGACGCTTCGCCATAGGCGTCGGCCACCTCGCTGTACTCGCCGGAGCCGATGCCCAGCAGGTGCCAGCCGTCGCCGAACAGTCCGTCATTGGCCCAGTCGGTAGCGGGGGCGCCTACGCCCACCATGGCCACCCAGTAGACAATGAACATGACCAGCGCGAAGATGGGCAGACCCAGCCAGCGGTTCGTGACGATGCGGTCGATCTTATCGGAGGCGGACAGCTCGCCCTTGTTTTTCTTCTTATAGCAGCTCTTGATGACCTCGGCGATGTAGATGTAACGCTCGTTGGTGATGATGCTCTCGGCGTCGTCGTCCAGCTCCTTCTCGGCGGCCTTGATGTCGGTCTCGATATGGCTCATGGTCTCGGCGGGGATGCTCAGCTTGGCCAGCACCTTGTCGTCCCGCTCAAAGATCTTGATGGCGTACCAGCGCTGCTGCTCCTCCGGCATACTGTGTACGGCGGCCTCCTCGATGTGGGCAATGGCATGCTCCACGGGGCCGGAGAAGGTATGCATGGGAACGGTCTTGGCGCTCTTGGCGGCAGTGATGGCAGCCTCGGCGGCCTCCATGACACCGGTACCCTTCAGGGCGGAGATCTCAACGATCTGGCAGCCCAGCTGGCGGCTCAGCTCCGCCACATTGATCTGGTCGCCGTTCTTCTTCACCAGATCCATCATGTTGATGGCGATGACCACAGGAATGCCCAGCTCGGTCAGCTGAGTGGTCAGGTACAGGTTACGCTCCAGATTGGTACCATCGATGATGTTCAGGATGGCATCGGGGCGCTGGTCGATCAGGTAGTTACGCGCCACCACCTCTTCCAGCGTGTAAGGGGACAGGGAATAAATGCCGGGCAGGTCCATGATGGTCACATCATCGTGCTTCTTCAGCTTGCCCTCTTTCTTTTCCACGGTAACGCCCGGCCAGTTGCCGACGAACTGGTTGGAGCCGGTCAGGGCGTTGAACAGCGTGGTTTTACCGGAGTTGGGGTTGCCCGCAAGGGCAATTTTGATTTGCTTTTCCATATTCGCTCCTTTCGGATAGCTGACGCTAACCGTCACACAAATTTTTTACTCGACCTCGATCATTTCGGTGTCCGCCTTGCGCAGGCTCAGCTCATAGCCGCGAACGGTGACCTCCATGGGATCGCCCAGCGGAGCTACCTTGCGGATATACACCTCGGTGCCGCGGGTGATACCCATGTCCATGATCCGGCGCTTGACGGGGCCTTCGCCGTGGAGCTTTACCACCTTCACGGTCTGGCCGATCTTGGCTTCCTTCAACGTTTTCATATGTCTCCTCCTGTATCACACGATATTTATATAACATTCAAAAAAATAAAGACACAGCTCAAGGCTTCGCGGAATTCGCGGCAATGAAACCGAAGCTTTCATGCCCCTTTTTCACACCATGATCTTTCGCGCCATCTCCTCGCTGATGGCCACCCGGGACTCCTTCACCTTGACAATAACATTGCCGCCCAGGGAGCTGATCAGCGTCACGGCGCTGCCCGCCACAAAGCCCAGATTTTCCAGATGTCTGCGCACCTCTTCATTTCCGCCCACGCGGTGAACGATCTGCTCCTGTCCCACGTCGGCCAATGTCAGCGGCATCATACAGTTCCCTTCTTTCTATTAGCACACGCTAACCGTTTCTCTGATAAAAACGGTTAGCCTTTTCTAACCGTGCCTATATTATAGTTAGCCAGCGCTAATTTGTCAACAAAAAATTTCCCGTTTTTTTCGAAAATAGCGTTTTCGTCCACCTGCCCATTGAAGACACATTATGTCAACTGTCCCTTGTGCAGCCTGCAAAAAAGAGAAGGGCTTTCCACCCCTCTCTCCGCTCATATCCAACGTTCCACGACCACGGACAGCCGCCCCTTGCGGGTGATGCCGCCCACCTGTGCCAGCGCCGCCTTGCCGAAGCCCCGCACGGCGATGCGGTCGCCCTGCCGCAGCTGCCGGTCTCCCTTCAGGCACACCAGATCGTTGACGGATACCCTTCCGGCGGCGATCAGCTGGGCGGCAGGCCCCCGCGCCATGGAAAACGCCGTTCCCACCAGACAATCCAGCCGCAGCGACGGCACCGTGTCCCGTATTTCCCGCTTCTCCGCCGCGGGGCGCTGTACGTCCTCCAGCGGTATGGCCGCCAGACGCAGCTTTGTCCGCCCGGCGGCGGGCAGGTTTTCCAGCAGGTAGGGCAGCACCGCCCGCGTCACCAGAAAATCGCACTGTCCGGCAGAGACGTAGATGTCCCCCACCGTTTCCCGCTTGATCCCGGCGCCCATCAGGCTGCCCAGAAAATCCCGATGGGTCAAAGTGTCCTTTTCGTAATACAGCGCCCGCACGGCGGCCACCGGCCCGTCGTCCGCCGTGAGGCAGTCCTCGGTCAGATACTCCGGCAGATAGCAGGCCACCCGGCGCTCCGCCCCCTCGCACCCGCCGAAAAACACCAGCGGCATGTAGGGCAGCAGACGCTCCGTCAGCGCCTGCTCCCGGGGCGAGAGAAATCCGGTCGCTCCAAAGATGTTCCGCTCCTCGGCGTGGGTCAGCCTGTCGTATAGCCGCGCCAGCAGCAGGCGATCCTCCTCCGTCTCCGCCGCCGCGGCAATGGCACGCTGCTTGTCCATGCTTTCTCCTCCCCGCTCTGTTGATGTTTTCTATTATATATTCACTTTATCGCCTCGCCAAGTACCTGATGCAGCAGGTCTGTCACGCCCTGCGCGGCCTGAATGGTGGCGATCATCAGCAGGTCGCCATCCACCTCCGACCAGTTGAGGTCATATCCCGCGCTGCGGATAAGCTGCGTCAGGAACGCCCGCTGGGTGCGCCCGTTGCCCTCGCGGAAGGGATGCAGGTAGTTGGTCGTGCAGTAAAAATCGGTGATCTCCCCCACGAATGCGTCATGGGACAAGCCCTTGAAATAATTCTGATCTTTCAGTCGGTCAAAAATCAGCTTGGCCTGCGATTCGATCATTTCGGCGGGACAGAAATCTGTCCCTTTCTTGCTGAGGTTCACCGTGCGGATCTGCCCTGCCCAATCGTACAAGTCAGAGAAAAGAAACCGATGGATCGCCTTGTAGTGGGCAAAGTCAAAAACGCCTTCCAGCGGGCATTGTTCCAGCTTGGAGGCGTTGACATAGGTGGCGAGAGCCTCCGCCTCTTGCAG
>CAKTKM010000062.1 GCA_934569425.1 uncultured Oscillospiraceae bacterium | reverse complement strand
AGGTGAAACCGCCGTCGATGCAGCTCTTGCAGGTCTCAAAGTCGGGGCCGTGATCCAGATGCAGCACGATGGGAATATCGGGGCAGCAGGCCACGGCCGCTTCCACCAGCTTTACCAGATAGGTGTGGTTGGCATAGGCGCGCGCGCCCTTACTGACCTGCAGGATCACGGGTGCGTGTTCCTCCTGACAGGCCTCGGTAATGCCCTGCACGATCTCCATGTTGTTGACGTTGAACGCACCGATGGCGTAGCCACCGTCATAGGCCTTTGCAAACATTTCCTTAGATGTTACCAGCGGCATAATCATATCTCCTTCACAATAAAATTACAGCAACAATTGCACCTGTTGTATGGAACATTCCCATTGTATCATATTTTTTTGATTTTGCAAGTACAAAGTGTTTACAACCGGAATTATACATGGTAGAATACCGGTTGTAAACACCAAAACCCATGAATTTGGAGGTATTTGATATGAATGAACTGCGAGGTGCCTGTATTATCGGCCAGTCCGGCGGTCCTACGTCTGTGATCAATGCCAGTGCCTATGGCGTGATCGACACGGCGCTGAAGTCCGGCGCTATCACCAAGGTGCTGGGCGCGGAAAACGGTATCAAGGGTGTCCTGAACGACCGCCTGTTTGATATGGGACTGGAGGATCCCGAAGAACTGCGTCTTTTGAAATACACTCCCTCCTCCGCGCTGGGATCCTGCCGCTATAAAATTGCCGATCCCGAGGTGGACGATACCGACTACAAGCGTATCCTTGAGGTGTTCAAAAAGCATAATGTCCGCTATTTCTTCTACAATGGCGGAAATGACTCCATGGATACCTGCAATAAGATCAACAGCTATTTGCAGTCCGTGGATTACGAATGCCGCGTTATGGGTGTACCGAAGACGATCGACAATGACCTCTTCGGTACCGACCACTGTCCCGGATACGCCTCAGCCGCCAAGTATATCGCCACATCCATGATGGAGGTCTATCAGGATGCCCATGTGTATGACACCGGCATGATTGTTGTCATGGAGATCATGGGCCGTCACGCAGGCTGGCTGACCGCGGCATCTGCCCTTGCAGGGCTTTACGGTGCGGGTCCGGATCTGATCTACCTGCCGGAGATCGATTTCAATATGCAGGACTTCATCGATGATGTCAAGCGTATCTATGCCGAAAAGGGAAGCTGCATCGTGGCGGTGTCCGAAGGGATCCACTATGCCGACGGTGACTTTGTTTCCGAGGCAAAGGTAGCGGCCAACGACGGCTTTGGCCATGCACAGTTGGGCGGATTGGCGGCCATTCTGGCGCAGGTACTGAAGGAAGAGACCGGTGCCAAGGTGCGTGGTATCGAACTGAATCTGCTGCCGCGCTGCGGCGCACATCTGGCCAGTGAGACCGATATTGAAGAGAGCTTCATGGCCGGTAAGGTTGCGGTAGAGAACGCCGTCAACGGTATCAATGGCCGTATGATCGGCTTTGAGCGAGGCATTAAGGATGGCAAATATGCCTGCCGCACCAAGTTGATCCCCTTGATGGAAGTGGCCAATGTGGAGAAGAAGATCCCCCGCGAGTGGATCAATGAGGCCGGTAACTATGTGAACCACCAGTTTATCGAATACGCCCTGCCTTTGATCCAGGGTGAGCCGGATCTGCCGAAGGTAGACTCCCTTCCCCGCTTTGCCAGACTGAAAAAGATATTGGCGAAGTAAAAAGAGAACAAGAGGAGAGGAAAGCAGCTGCACTTTCCTCTCCTTCTATTTTGCGCCGATGGCAGATCCCTTATCCCCTGCTGTTTTTGCGATAAATCGCCCATAGACCCTCCATCAGCAGGTATTTGTCGTATACCACTTTGTTGCGGCAGTAGCGGACAATGACCGGCGCGTTGCTGCCGGTAGCAACGATGGTGGGCGTCTCACCGGGGATCGTCTCCTTGATACGGTCGATAATACCGTCCAGCATACCGGCCGTACCGTAAACAATACCGTTGCGCATACAGTCCTCGGTGTTTTTTCCGATCAGGTTTTTGGGGTATTGCAGGGAAATATCGGATAGCTGTGCCGCGTGGTCGGACAGGGCATCCAGCGACAGCCGCACGCCGGGAAACATCAGGCCACCCTCGTAGGTATGCTTCGCGGAGATATAGGAGATGGTCGTGGCTGTTCCCATGTCGATGACGATAATAGGCGCCGGATACTTTTCCAGTGCCGCTACTGCGTCGGCCACAAGATCGGCGCCCAGCTGGTTGTGGATCTCCATGCGGATATTCAAGCCGGTCTTAACGCCGGGGCCTACGATCATAGGCGGCTTACCCAGCAGGCGCGTCAGGGCTTTTTCCATCATGAAATTCATGGGCGGCACCACACTGGAAAAAATAGCGCCGGATACATCCTTCAACTCAAAGCCGTACAGGGAAAATATATTCATCAGGTCAATGCTGATCTGATCGGCAGTTTTGCGGCTGTCAGTGTCGATAGATGCTAAAAAATGCAGCGTCCGCTCCCGACTGAACAAGCCGACAGAGATATTGGAATTTCCTATATCGATGGCCAGCAGCATAGCACGTCCTCCTTGGAATTCTTTTTCTCTATCATAGCACGTTCTTGTGGGGATAGCAAGGTGAAAGAGGGGCCTGCGCCCCTCTTTCACGATTCTTTACAGGATAATGCAAATCAGTCCTCCGCCGCCTTCATTGATGATCCGTTCCAATGCCTGACGAAGCTTTGCCTGCGCATCTGTGGGCATACGCTTCAGCTTTGCCTGCAGGTCTTCCCCAACGATCTCGTGGAAGCTGCGGCCAAAAATATTGGAATTCCAGATCTTTCCGGTGTCCCCCTCAAATTCCTGCAGCAGATAGTTTACCATGTCCTCCGACTGCTTTTCGTTGCCCACGATGGGAGAAACCGTCGTCTCAATATCTGCGCGGATCATATGGATAGACGGAGCGCTGGCCTTCATCCGCACGCCGTAGCGTCCTCCCTGCTTCACGATCTCCGGATCTTCCAGATCCATCTCCTCTACGCTTGGCATCACGATACCGTAGCCGGTTTCCCGTGCCGCATGCAGGGCGTCCGCGACCTTTTCATATTCCTGCCGCGCTTTGCCAAGCTCCGTCAGCAGCTTCATCAGGTCGCCGTCGTCGGCAACCGTCAATCCGGAACGCTGGCTCAACGTGTCATAGAATAGGCTGCGGGGCAGCTGCAGCTCCGCTTCCGCTATGCCTCGCCCCAGATCAATGTTCCGCATTGCCGTTCCGTGAATGGCCTCGCAGCAGCACATTCCCTCCAGCGCACCGTCCAGTTGACGGATGCATTTCAGATCGCGGGCTTTTTCCCGTAAGGTCTGGTAGATACTGCTCTTAATGGGATGTTCCAGCGGCAGCGCCTCCACCCAGCTGGGCAGATACAAATCAAGCTCCTGCAGCGGAAACTCAAACAGCAGATCCCGCAGCAGCGTGCTGACTGCGGCGTCATCCATGGTCAGGCAGTTGACAGGCATACACTTTACGTTATATTTGCTGCTGATCTCCCCTGCAATACCGCAGGCACGCTCCCCCGCCGGATCACTGGAGTTCAGCAGTACGACAAATGGCTTACCGATCTCCTGCAGCTCCCGAATGACCCGCTCCTCTGCCTCTTCATAATCTTGACGCGGAATATCCGTCACCGTTCCGTCTGTTGTTACCACGATCCCGACGGTGGAGTGATCGGTGATGACCTTTCGGGTACCGATCTCCGCAGCCTCGGTCATAGGGATCTCGTAATCGTACCACGGCGTCATGACCATACGGGGCGCCAGATCTTCGAACTGTCCCACCGCGCCGGGTACCATGTAGCCCACACAGTCGATCATCCGAACTGAAAAGCCCACGCCGTCCTCCAGATGGACCTCCACCGCTTCCTCCGGCACAAACTTCGGCTCCGCCGTCATGATAGTGCGGCCGGATCCGCTTTGCGGCAGCTCATCGGTGGCTCTGTCCCGGCGGTAGGCGTTGTCAATATGGGGGATCACCTGACTCTCCATGAAACGCTTGATAAAGGTGGATTTTCCCGTTCTGACCGGCCCCACCACACCGATATAAATGCTGTTTTGTGTCCGTGCTGCCATATCCTGATAGATACTCGTGGATTGATTCATCGTATTGCCCTCCGCTGCTGTTTTTATTTCATTTTTATGAGCGTCTCCTCCGGACTATGCGAAAACTTTCTCCACCTCGTATCTGACCCGTAATATCTCATAGTTTTTTCTTTTCAGGGTATACTGAAACGGAAACGATGCTGCGGAGGAATAAGGCCATGTATGAGAATATTTGCTGTTCCTGTGTGAAACTGACATCTGCGCAGGGAAACCCCTATTGGCTGCGGACTTGCGATCTGCATACCGACGTATGGGAGGCAGGCGCTCACGCGGTATCCCTTCCTGCGGATGAAACGCTTCCCATGACTACCGGAACACTGAAAAGCCGGCATGCCCTGCTGGGTATTTCCTATTGCAGCGCGGAAACGTGGCTGTTGGACGGCATCAACAGCGAGGGATTGGTTGGCGGTCTTTTGTTTTTAGAGGAAGGTACCAGCGCTGCCCAGCCGGACGATGGCTGCCACGGCGTCATGGGAATGGAGCTGGTCACATACCTGCTGGCCACCTGCCGTGACACGGTGGAGGTATGCCGCGCTGCCGCGGCGCTTCAGATCACACATGTTCCCACTGGAGAGGAGCTGCTGACTGCGACCATGCACTACTTTTTCATGGATGCGCGAGGCGGTACGGCAGTGCTGGAAGCGACTGATCCTAACCGTCCCGGACGGTTGACCTGCTACTGTCAGGACAGCATCGGCGTTCTGACCAACTCGCCGCCCTATCCGCGACAGCTGGAAAACCTGCGCTGGTTCCTCTCCCAGTCTCCGGAACTGCACCGCGGCGGGGATGATTGTCCCATTTGCCAGCCGGCATGGGAGGGTGTCCGATTGGCAGCAGATCCCTCTGCGCC
Organism: uncultured Oscillospiraceae bacterium; assembly: GCA_934569425.1. Lineage (GTDB taxonomy): Bacteria > Bacillota > Clostridia > Oscillospirales > Oscillospiraceae > Vescimonas. Next base: position 3,302 of record CAKTKM010000062.1, on the reverse strand, counting down.
GCATCTGACCCAAAGTGGTGCCTTACCGGCCTCCTATGCACCCTACGACCGGTTTGTGCGTTTGGCGGTACTGAAGGCATTGAACCACGATGGCCGCTGGATAGAGGATGGACAGATGCTTCCGCTGGGCAGCGGCCTGATGCACTGTGTGTATGAGCCGCGCACTCAGGGAGTTTACCATTACCGCCGTCTGGATGAAGCTGGTATGCCGGTGGGAAGAAGAGACGGCTATACGCAATATGAAACCATGTACGATGCCTGCCGCCGGATCCTGTATGTACGCCCCTTCGATTCGACCGGATGGACGTCCGTTGTCCTGCCCGATTGCGAAAAAAGCGGGATCCAGCACCATAAGATCCATCATGACCCATTGACCGGTGTCGTAAGAGCTGAACCGAAATAAAGTAAGGGGGAGCGCACAGCGCTCCCCCTTACTTTATCGGATTCTTGGGATCAGCAGCATATGATCTGCTGCGTCAGTGTCGTTTTCCAGTTGGTTTGCGCCTCGGATCGCCTGCTCGTCGGTATGGTATCGCTTGGCGATGCTCCATAGTGTTTCGTCCGGCGTCATACGGCACAGGATCAGACTGGGGCCTGCGGCTACCGCTGTGTCTGTCAACGTTACGGCACTGATGGTGCTGATGCTCATTTCACCTGTGCAGCTTATGGAGAATATCACCGGAAGCCGCACCTGACACACGCCGCCGGAGAATTGCAGTAACGCCTGACAACAGTGTGCCGTGACTGTCCCGTTCACTTCACCCGTCTCGGCACTGAGCTCTGCTGTGCGTTCCGTGCTGACCGGTGTACCGGATTCGTCCAGATACAAAAGCCGTACATGCAGTGTCAGGCAAAGTGCCGCGTGGTTCTCTCTTGGCATGACCTCTACAGCCGTGCAGTCCACTGCCGTCACTGCAATAAAGGGATGTTCCCCGTCAAATTCCAGACGCAGCGCTGCTTCCTGCGGTATAAGCCGGGAAGGCATGGCAGTGGGAAGCACTACCTCCTGCCGCTCCACCGTTGTGTCATAGCAAACGCTGTATAGATCCGCGATATAGGTGACGTTCCGCTGCTGATAGACCTTCAGACATACGTCGACATGAGCTGTCAGGCCGAAGCCGCTGCCGGTCTCCGCAGGGAGAATACGGGCGTCGCATTCGCTGAGCTGCGGGCATAGAATATACTCCGCATCCTCCGGCAGCTCCGCCACATCGAGGATCTGAGAAAATGGCAGCGTACAGCAATGCTGCCGCAGCGCCTGATCCTCGCTGCGATACACGGCGTGAAACCACATCTCCCCCTTGACCATCAGCTTATTGCCCAGCCGCTGTGCCGATAAGACAGTCGGACACATCCGGTACAGCAGAAGATCTTCCGGCTTACAGTCTTCTTCCAGCAACGCGGAGTCTGTAAAGGTAAATCCCTTCTCAGATATTGCTGCCAAAAGCGGAAGGGCCGTTTGACAGCAGCGTGTGCGGATGCTGGGTTCCTCCTGCACGCCGCAGCAAAGGCGGCGTTTAACGGCGCAGTAGCCTGTGGCGGTGATCTCCGGCAGCACCTTGATATACAGCTTGCGGGAGGTGACCGCTCTGGCTTCTGTCAACAGCACCCGTCCCTCTGCGCAGATCGTGCCGCACTGGGTCAGCGACCGGTCGTCCAGCGTACAGGAAAACGGTACCGATATGCTCAGACTCCGCAGTCCAGCTGCCTCCTCTGAGGTATAGAGCACCGTCACCTTCACGCTGCCAGAGACCACACAGCTGTCGTCATTTATCAGCTTTTCCCGTATCATCAGTCGGCCGGCAGTGTCCACAATGCGGGCAATGTCGGGGCAGTACTCCGGTATGGCGGTCTCCAATGACTCCTCGTGGGCGGAGGTGACCCCCGCCGTTGCCTCGTAGCAGAAAATATCTTCAAACTGTAAGCCCAAATCCATATATGTCCAGCCCTCTCTATTCGTATTGTTGGTCTACTGTATGAGGGCATTCCTGTGTTTATTCCTTCATTCCAAACATGCTGCGCAAAAGACTCCGCAAAAGCTTTGGTGCTTTCCATACGATGATCTTCATGCCGGTTACCTCCTTTTCAAACACGCAATGCCGCACCCAATCAGAAGGAAGGCCACCAGAAACATCAAACACCCTACCGGAAATACGGCGGCAATGAAGATCCCGAGCCCCAGCGCCAGTGCGCAGATCCCAAGACACCTTTCTCCGTTTCCCCTCATGTGGTTCCCTCCTCCCTGCTAAGGTTCTGTTTTATCTTATGAATCCGTCTGCCAGTGGGTGACGGTAGCCGGAAGCGGCAAAAGGAAATCATCTTCCATCAAAAAGAGACCTTGTTGCAACAAAAACAGACCGCCCCTCGGCGGTCTGTTTCATATGCGATAAAGATTAAATTACTCGTCGATCTCTGCATCCTCGTCGGCGGCAGGAGCCAGCAGAGCGCGGATAGACAGGGAGATCTTCTGCTTCTCTTCGTCAATCGCGGTGATCTTGGCGTCTACCATCTGACCCTCGGACAGAACGTCGCCGGGCTTCTCAATGCGGCGGTCAGCGATCTGGGAGATGTGGATCAGACCGTCCACACCGGGAACCACCTCGGCAAAGGCACCGAAAGCCATCAGCTTGACGATACGGACATTGGCAACATCACCGACCTTATAGGTCTCCATGAACTTATCCCAAGGATTGCAGGAGTGATCCTTCACGCCCAGAGAGATCTTACGCTTCTCGGGATCGAAGGAGATCACATAGACATCCAGAGGATCGCCAACGGAGACGATCTCGGCGGGATTCTTGATGCGGCTCCAGCTCAGCTCGGAGATATGAACCATGCCGTCCACACCGCCGATGTCCACGAACACGCCGTAGGAGGTCATGGACTTGACAACGCCGTTGTAGTGCTTGCCAACTTCAATGTTGTTCCAAATCTCAGCCTGAGCGGCCTGACGTGCCTCATACTGCACGGCACGGATGGAACCCACCACGCGGCGGCGGGCGCGGTTGACCTCGGTGATCCGCAGGGAGACGGTCTGGCCGATCATCTCGCTCAGCTCGGCACCGCGGGGCTGGCCGGACTGGGAAGCGGGAACGAACACGCGCACGCCCTTGACGTTGACAACGATGCCGCCCTTATTCTCCTCGGTGACCTTGCCTTCCAGCGTGGTCTTGTTCTCGCAGGCCTCGGCAATATCATCCCAGACCTTCACAGCGTCCAGACGCTTCTTGGACAGCATGGCATAGCCCTCCACGTCGTTGACACGGATGATGTAGGTCTCGATCTCGTCGCCGACCTTCACC
>CAKTKM010000061.1 GCA_934569425.1 uncultured Oscillospiraceae bacterium | reverse complement strand
CCTGAATAGGGCGGATCACGGTCTCTGCCAGTGAGGCAGAGTGAACAGTGGGGGTGGTCACCACGGCAATGTCTGCCGCGCCGTCCTTCAGGGCAGCAATGGCCTGCGGCGTGGAGTGGTTGCTGATCCGGATATGGACGCCCGGATAGAGCAGGCGGTACTGCTTCAAAACAGGCAGCAGCAGACAGCGCAGCGCCACCTCGCTGGCGGCGATATAGACGGTGCCGGTCTGTAGATTTCTGGCCTCGGTAAGCTCTGCCTCGCCCGCCTCGATATGCTCGAAAGCGATGCGGACATGGGCATACAGCCGCTCACCCTCCGGCGTCAGCTTCATGCCCCGGTTCGTCCGGGAAAACAGCGGGCAGCCCAGCTCGCTCTCCAAATTGCGGATGGTGCGCGTCAGATTCGGCTGGTTGTTCAGCAGAAGCTTTGCCGCCTGTGACACATTGCCATACTTCGCCACATAGTAGAACACCCGGTAATAGTCATAGCTGATATACATATGCCCTCCGCTTGGATATGTCAATAAGATATAATGGCCATATTCAACATACATTTTACATATAGAAGCAATGCCAGTATAATGCACCCGTTACAGGAAGTCAAGGGCGACGGCACGTCGCCTGAACAGAATAAGCGAGGTATCATTATGGAGTACACATCAATGGATAGCGCGGCGCTGGCACGGGAGAAGGAGCAATGTCTGCGCCGGCTCAGAGAATACGAAAAACGTGGCCTGACGCTGGATCTGTCGCGGGGCAAGCCTGCCGCGGAGCAGCTTGAGCTGTCGCTGAAGCTGCTGGATGAGCTGGATCACCGCAGCATTCTTGACAGCGAGAGCGGTCAGGACTGCCGCAACTACGGCGGCCTTGACGGTATCCCGGAGGCCAAGCGGCTGCTGGCACACATGATGGGGACCCACGCCTCCCATACCATCGTGGGCGGCAACAGCAGCCTGACGCTGATGTATCAGATCATCAGCCACGGCATGACCGAGGGCATCTGCGGCGGCACACCGTGGCAGGAGGTGCCGGGACGTAAGTTCCTGTGTCCCGTGCCGGGCTATGACCGGCACTTTGCCATTACGGAGCATTTCGGCTTCCAGTTGATCCCGGTGCCGATGGATGAAAACGGCCCGGATATGGCATTGGTGGAGCGTCTGGTGCAGGACGAGACGGTGAAGGGTATCTGGTGTGTGCCGAAATACCAGAATCCCACCGGGATCGTGTTCAGTGATGATGTGGTCAGACGCTTTGCCAACCTGCGGCCCGCAGCGGCAGATTTCCGCATCTTCTGGGATAACGCCTACTGCGTCCACTGCTTCGACGGGGAGTGCGACCAGATACCGGATATCATCGCGGAGTGTGAAAAGACCGGACATCCTGATCTGGTCTATGAGTTCTGCTCCACCAGCAAGGTCACGTTCCCCGGCTCCGGTATTGCGGCGGTGGCGGCCAGCGCCGCGAACCTCATCGACATCAAGTCGTTTTTGCAGCTCTCCACCATTGGGCCGGATAAGCTGAACCAGCTGCGGCATGCGCGGTTCTTCAAGAATGACGCGGGGCTGCTGGCCCACATGAAAAAGCACGCCGCTATCCTGAAGCCCAAGTTCGACGCGGTGCTGGAGGTGCTGGACACGGAGCTGGGCGGCACAGGCGTCGCGCGGTGGACAACGCCAAAGGGTGGCTATTTCCTCTCCTTTGACACGCTGCCGGGCTGCGCCGCTGAGGTTGTGAAGCTGTGCGCCGCCAATGGCGTCAAGTTCACACCGGCAGGCGCGACCTATCCCTATGGCCGCGATCCGGAGGATCGGAACATCCGGCTGGCCCCCTCCTTTGCCACAGTAGAGGAGATCCGTGCCGCCGTCACGATACTGGCACTGTGTACCAAGCTCGTCAGCATTGAGAAGCTGGAAAAGGAGCGGAGTTGACCATGGAGCATGACGTCAGCTTTCACGGGCAGATATCGGACAGCTTTCGGGCGGCGATCTTTATCATTCTGTCCGGCGGCTTTCAGGACGCGTACACCTATTGCTGTCGGGGCGGCGTGTTTGCCAACGCCCAGACGGGCAACATCGTGCTGCTCAGTACGGCGCTGTTCCAGCGGGAGTGGCCGACGGCTCTGAAATATCTGATCCCCATCCTGTCCTTTATGATCGGTATTGCGGCGGCGGAGGTCGTCCATATCCGGCTGAAGCACTATGAAAAGATCCACTGGCGGCAGATCATCCTGCTGTGCGAGATCCTACTGCTGCTTGCGGTGGGCTTTATGCCCCAGCGTCTGGATGCACTGGCCAACGCACTGGTGTCCTTTGTCTGCGCCTTGCAGGTACAGACCTTCCACAAGGTGCGGGGCCACGCCTATGCCAGCACCATGTGCATCGGCAATATGCGCTCCGGAACGGAGGCGCTGTGCGCCTACTTCCGGGAAAAGGACAAGGAAATTCTGTGGAAGGCGCTGACCTATTTCGGCGTGATCCTGGTGTTCGGCATCGGTGCGGGATTGGGCAGCGTTCTGGCCACGGCGTTCGGCGACCGGGTGATCTGGGTCTGCTGCGTGTTGCTGTCGGTCAGCTTCGGCATGATGTTCGTGCCGGAAAAGTAATGGGATAAGGAAGTGATGCGTATGGAGAAAAAGAAACGGACTCGGTTTCTGGTGATCTGGGTGGGCTTGATCGTGCTGACACTGGCCGCCGCGCTGGCGGTGGGCGGCGGAGGTGAGTCGGTGTCCATCAAGGAGACGATGCGCGACGCGGTACTGCACGGTACCAACAGGATCAGCCTGCTGGGCTGGAAAGCGGTAGACCCGGCGTTTATTTCGGCGTTGATTGTATCAGGGGTATTGCTGCTGGCGGCGCTGCTTCTGCGGCTGCTGGTCATTCCCCGTTTCCGGATGGTACCGGGAAAATTACAGCTGGCACTGGAGGAGCTGGTGGGCTTCTTTGATAACCTTGCGAAGAGTAGCAGTCCCCACCGAAATACCTTCCTGGGCGCGTATGTGTTCGCGGCAGGCGTGTATATCTTCACAGGGACGCTGTTTGAGCTGTTCGGTATTCAGGCGGTAACGACGGGCGGCGTGTCTGTGTCACTGCCCGCGCCGCTGTCGGATATCAACGGTGCCATCGCCCTTGGCTGCCTGTCCTACATTGTCATTATGTCCGGCGGCATCGCCGGAAACGGCGTCAAGGGAATCGGGCTGACGCTGAAGGATTTCTCGCTGCCCGTATCCATGAGCTTCCGTCTGTTCGGCGCGCTGCTGAGTGGACTGCTGGTGACGGAGTTGGTGTACTACTACATCCACCTGAGCTTCGTGCTGCCGGTGGCGGTGGGCGTGATGTTTACGCTGCTGCACGCACTGATCCAGACCTATGTATTGACGATGCTGACCGCTATGTTCTATGGCGAGGTCACGGAACCGGCCAAGCGGAAAACGAAAGAAAAAACAAAACTGCGGAGGAAAAGAACATGAAAACCATTTCTAAGAAAGTGATCGTTATGGCACTGGTGGCCGCGCTGATCTGCGCGCTCTGCACCGTGGCCGCCTTTGCCGCCACGTCCGATAACGCCGCTGCCAATACAGCGGCGGAAACCGCTCAGACCGCCACAGAGACGGCGGGCAGCGCCACCGGCAGCAAGGCCGTGGCCGCCGCGGTCTGCGTGGGCCTTGCCTCCGCGGCTGCCGCCGTGGGCATGGGCCTTGCCATCGGCAAGTCGGCGGAGGGCATCTCCCGCCAGCCGGAGGCCGCCGGAAATATCCGTACCAGCCTGATGCTGGGCCTGGTGTTCATTGAAACGGTCGTCATTTACGCTTTGATCATTGCCATTCTGGTCATCTTCGTGCTGTGACGGGAGGTGTCGGTATGGGTGTACCACTGAATATCGACTGGCAGCAGATATTGCTGCATCTCTTCAACTTCCTGCTCCTGTTCGGCGGACTGTACCTGCTGCTGTACCGGCCCGTAAAGGCGTTTATGGACAAGCGCACCGCCTACTACGAGGACATGGACGCGGAGGCCAAGCAGAAGCTGGCCGACGCGCAGAGCGAGGAAAAGCAGTACCGCGACCATCTGGCCAATGTAGAGAATGAGGCCGCCGCGCTGAAGCAGCAGGCCATGGAGTCCGCGCGGCAGGCGGCGGCAGAGCAGCTCCAACAGGCCAAAGAGGAGCGCCGCGCCATTCTGGACAGAGCACAGAAGGAGGCCGCGCAGGAGAAGGCCAGAGTGCTGGTCGAGGCCGGTACGGAGATCGACGTCCTTGTGGCGGAGGCGGTGGATAAGCTGCTGCCGCCCTCCGGGAAAGCGCCGCTGGACGATTTTCTGGACAAGGTGGAGAAGGAGGACTGACGCATGACGGAGCATGAGATCAGAAAAGTCGAGGTCGAAGCCTATCTTTACAGCGCCGAAGAGCCTTCTCAGGAGCAGCTGGAGCGTCTGCGGGCGTTTCTGGAAAAGAAGTATCAGAAAACCGTCGGCGTCGTGTGGCGGAAGGGCGCGAGCGTCCATGACGGCTTTCGCATTGAGGTAGGTACCTCTGTTTACCGCTGGCAGCTGGATCAGATCTACGACTGGAGCGCCGCGGGCAAGAGCCGCCAGCTGAAGGAGCAGGTATCCCAGGCCGTCCGTGGCCACGGCGACGTGATGCCGCTGGTGCGGCAGGCCATTCAGGGCTTCGCACCCGCGCCCCGTGCCGACGAGGTAGGCACCGTGCTGACGGTGGGCGACGGGATCGCCACAGTCAGCGGGCTTGCCGGGGCGGAATACGGCGAGATCCTGCTGTTTGACGGCGGACTGAAGGGCATGATCCTTGATCTGCGGGAATCCGAGATCGGCTGCGTGATCTTCGGAGACGACAGCGAGATCGTGGAGGGCAGTATGGTGCGCCGCACCGGAAAGGTGGCGGGCACGCCGGTGGGCGAGGGCTTTCTGGGCCGTGTGATCAACGCGCTGGGCGAACCCATAGACGATGCCGGTGAGATCGCGGCGGAGGACTACTATCCGGTGGAGGCCCCGGCCCCAGGTATCATTGACCGCCAGCCGGTGGATCAGCCGCTGGAGACGGGCATTCTGACCATCGACTCCATGTTCCCCATTGGCCGTGGTCAGCGTGAGCTGATCATCGGTGACCGCCAGACGGGAAAGACCGCCATCGCACTGGACACCATCCTGAATCAGAAGGGGAAGAATATCGTCTGTATCTATGTGGCCATCGGACAGAAGGCGTCCTCTGTGGCACAGTTGGTGGAAACGCTGCGCCGCCGCGACGCCATGGACTATACCATCGTAATGGCCGCCACCGCCAGCGATTCTGCCACGCTGCAATATATCGCGCCCTATGCCGGATGCGCGCTGGGCGAATACTTCATGCACCGTGGCAGGGATGTGCTGATCGTATACGACGACCTGTCCAAGCACGCCGTGGCCTACCGCGCACTGAGTCTGCTGCTGGAGCGTTCCCCCGGTCGTGAGGCCTATCCCGGAGATGTGTTTTATCTGCACTCCCGGCTGCTGGAGCGGTCTGCCCACCTGTCCGACGTGCTGGGCGGCGGCAGCATGACGGCGCTGCCCATTGTGGAGACGCAGGCGGGCGATGTGTCCGCCTATATCCCCACCAACATCATATCCATCACGGATGGACAGATCTTTTTGGAGAGCAGTCTGTTCCACGCAGGGCAGCGCCCGGCAGTCAACGTGGGTCTGTCCGTATCCCGTGTGGGCGGCGCGGCACAGACGCAGGCGATGAAAAAGGCCTCCGGTACGCTGCGCCTTGATCTGGCCCAGTACCGCGAGATGGAGGTGTTCATGCAGTTCTCCAGCGATCTGGATGATGCCACCAAGCGGCAGCTGCACTACGGGCAGGGCCTGATGCGTCTGCTGCGGCAGGAGCAGTACCATCCCTACAGCCAGCACCAGCAGGTCATATTGCTGACGGCGGCGCTGGACCACGCCTTTGCGGATGTTCCCGTGGCGGATACCGCCAAGACCGCCCGTGTGCTGCTGGACATGGCAGAGACCACATTGCCGGAGCTTTGCCGGAAGATCGACCGCACCGGACAGGCATCGGGCGAAGATCGGAAAGCCATATTGGCGCTGGCGGCAAACCTGATGAAGCATCCGGAAAGCTGAGGCGGGCGGTATGGCAAATGCAAAGGAACTGAAAGACCGCATCCGCAGTGTGGGCGACACGCGGAAGATCACCAACGCCATGTACCTGATCGCTTCCATGAAAATGCGCAAGGCCAAGGCGGAGCTGGACGGCACACGCCCCTATTTTGAAGCCATCCGCGGCGAGATCAAGCGAATCTTCCGCACGGTGCAGGATGTGCAGAGCCAGTATTTCTATCCGGACAGCGGCGAGCCGCCGCTCCACGGCCCTTATGCCTGTCTGGTCATCACGGCGGACAAGGGTCTGGCGGGTATGTATAACCAGAACGTGATCAAAAAGGCCGAGGCCATGCTGGTACAGTATCCGGACACCAAGCTGTTTGTGGTGGGGGAGTATGGGCGGCAGTATTTCGCCCGCCATAAGATACCGGTGGAACGGAGCTTTCTCTACACCGCGCAGAATCCCACCATGCAGCGTGCCCGCGAGATCAGCGAGATATTGCTGGAGCTGTTCCGCAGTAGCGCTGCGCAGAAAATATTCGTACTCTATACAGACATGAAGAACGGGCTTTCGGAGGAGACGCGGCTGGAGCGGCTGCTGCCCTTCCATCGCGGCACGTTTGCCTCTGCCGCGGCGGAGCATACCGGGCAGCCGATTTTTGAATTTACGCCGTCGGTGGGTGTGGTGCTGGACAGCATCATCCCCAGCTATGTGTCCGGTTACATTTACAGCGCCCTGGTGGACAGCTTCTGCAGCGAGCAGAACGCCCGTATGACGGCCATGCGTTCCGCCGGACAGAACGCGGAGAAGCTGCTGACACAGCTCTCCGGCCAATATAACCGTCTGCGTCAGGCGGCCATCACGCGGGAGATCACAGAGATATCTTCCGGCGCAAAGGCCCAGAAGCAGGCCATCAAAAAGAAACAAAACGCGGAGGTGAGCGTACTGTGAATACAGGAAGCATCATTGCCATATCCGGCCCTGTCATCGACTGCCGCTTCCCGGCAGGACAACTGCCGAAGATCAAGGAGGCCCTGACGGTCACGGCGAAGGACGGGACACGAGTCATGGAGGTGGCCCAGCATATCGGCTACGATACGGTGCGCTGTATCCTGCTGGGCGCCAGCGAGAGCCTGTCCAGAGGTATGACTGTGGAGACACTGGGTACGGGCATCAGCGTCCCCGTGGGGGACGCGACGCTGGGCCGGATGTTTAACGTGCTGGGTCAGCCCATTGACGGCGAGGAGCCGCTGCCCGGCGACACCCAGCGCTGGACGATCCACCGCAAGGCCCCGGCATTCTCCCAGCAGCAGCCTACGGCCGAGGTGCTGGAGACCGGCATCAAGGTCATCGACCTGCTGGAGCCCTACCCCAAGGGCGGCAAGATCGGTCTGTTCGGCGGTGCGGGCGTGGGCAAGACCGTGCTGATCCAGGAGCTGATCCATAATGTGGCCATGGAGCACGGCGGCTATTCCGTGTTTACCGGTGTTGGCGAGCGCAGCCGCGAGGGCAACGACCTGTGGAACGAGATGCGGGAGAGCGGCGTGTCTGACAAGACGGCGCTGGTGTTCGGCCAGATGAACGAATCGCCCGGCGTGCGTATGCGGGTGGCGCTGTCCGGCCTGACCATGGCGGAGTATTTTCGTGACGTACAGCACAAGGATGTGCTGCTGTTCATCGACAACATCTTCCGCTTCGTGCAGGCGGGCAGCGAGGTGTCCACGCTGCTGGGCCGCATGCCCTCCGCCGTGGGCTATCAGCCGACGCTGGCGGAGGAGATGGGCGCACTGCAGGAGCGCATCACCTCCACGAAGGACGGCTCCATCACCTCCGTGCAGGCGGTGTACGTTCCCGCCGACGACCTGACCGACCCCGCCCCGGCCACCACCTTCACCCATCTGGATGCCACCACCGTATTGAGCCGTAAGATCGCGGAGCAGGGTATCTATCCCGCTGTTGACCCGCTGGAATCCACCTCCCGTATTCTGGAGGCGGATATTGTGGGCCGGGAGCATTATGAAACAGCCCGCCGTGTACAGGAGGTCTTACAGAAATACAACGAGCTGCAGGACATCATTGCCATTCTGGGTATGGACGAGCTCAGCGACGAGGACAAAAAGACCGTGGCCCGCGCCCGGAAGATCCAGCGTTTTCTGGCGCAGCCCACCCATGTGGCGGAGAAATTCACCGGACTTCCCGGCGTGTATG
>CAKTKM010000060.1 GCA_934569425.1 uncultured Oscillospiraceae bacterium | reverse complement strand
ATATACGACAGGGTTTGCTTGTGCAATACTGTCAACGAGCTGATTCTGCCGGCCAATACCGTAACGCTTCCATGGCTCCGTATGCTCCAGAACCCCCGCATCCACCGCTGACGGCCGGTATTCGAGCAGCTTTGGCCTTTCAAATACAGCCATATACTTCCCTGTTCAGATCTCCTCCGCATGATAGGCGCAAATTGCAAAACAAAGGACGGCTTACGCCGTCCTTTGTTGTTTCTTCTCTGAATACACCGCTTACTTCTTCAGGCAGCGCAAAACGGCCAGGAGGATGGAATAATACTTGCTGTCGGGGCTGTCGGCACGGCTGGTGATGATCACAGGGCAGGATGCGCCGCAAATGGTGCTGGCCACAGTTTTTCCCGCGATATAGGTCACAGCCTTATACAGCACATTGCCGATCTCAATAAAGGGAACCAGCAGAATATCGGCCTGACCGGCCACGGGATCCTTGATGGCCTTGTGCTTTACGGACTCCATGGAAATAGCGCCGTCCAACGCCAGAGGGCCGGTCACCGTGCAGCCGGGGATTCCGCGTTCCTTGATGGCGGCGGCGCTGACGGTAGAAGGCATCTTCTCGGTAACATTTTCTACGGCAGACAGAATAGCGACCTTGGGACACTCATTGCCCAGCGCCTTGGCCACAGGCAGCGCATTCTCTACAATGCCGATCTGGGTCTCCACATCCGGAGCAATGTTGATGGCGGCATCCGTGATCATCACAAAACGCCCTTCATACTCGAAAATACCCACCTGGCTCACCAGACGGCGCGCACCATCGGGAATCAGGCCGGTCTCGCGGTTCAAAATAGCCTTGGCAAAGCTGGAGGTCTGCAGGATGCCCTTCATGGGGATGTCGGCCTTTCCTTCCTTCACCAGCTTGACAGCGATCTTGGCAGCCTCCAGCTCCTCACCGTCAAAATCCACGATCTCATAATCAGCCTCATTCTCGCCCATCTCGTGCAGCATGTCAATGATCATGTTCTTCTTGCCGATGAGTGTTCCTTCCACCACGCCTTTACGCTTGGCGTGTACGACGGCACTCAGGGCTGGTTCGTCATGGGCATTGGCCAGTGCAATGCGCTTTTTCAGTTTCTGCCCCAGAACGTAAGTCTCAAGTTCCTTAAAATTGGTAAACATGCTTTTGTTCCTCCAAATTTGAATTGATTTCCTTCTTGCGCTTCGTTTGATTTACCCAATCATTATACACCGTTTCTTTTGTAAAAACAACAAACTCCGTGCATTTTTTCAGCTTTTTTCCGTCGGCGAAAACAGTTCTTGCCATTATGACGGTTTTACGGTATACTATATTCATAGTTTTTTGAGGAGGCTCTTTCTATGGATGGTTTCTATTCCTTCATTTTTTACGGACTGATCGCCGTTGGGGCGATCCTGATCATTTCTCTGACCGTGCTGCGCATTGATTGGGCAAAGCACCCCGAAAAATACCAGAAAGACGTGGAAAACTACGAGAAAGAGCAATATTGGAAAAAGAAGAAAAAGGATCAGGAAGCTGCCATCAAGAAGGCCAAGGAAAAAGAAAAGGCCAGAAAGCGTCAGGAGCGTGTGGATAAATTGAATCACTACCGTGCGATCAACGGCAAAGGACCCCTGGCCGAAAAAAACAAGAACAACAAGAAAAAATAACTGTCTATGCAGCAAAGTCCGCAGGTTTTCCTGCGGACTTTCTGTTATGCGATCCCCTGTGCCAGCAAACGCAGCGCCTGACCAATGTTTTTTACCGGCAGAAGCGTTAAGCCTTGCAGATGCTTCAGTTCTTCCGCCCGGTGCGCCGGAATCACGCAGTGCGTGAAGCCCAAACGCTGAACCTCTGACAATCGCTGCTCCAAATGACTGATACTGCGTACCTCGCCTGACAGGCCGATCTCCCCTACCGCCGCCAGCGTGTCCGGTACCGGCTTGTCCAGATAACTGGAAGCCACGGCGATCACCGCCGCCAAATCAGCGGCAGGCTCCTCCAGCGTCAGGCCTCCGATAATATTCAGGTAGGTGTCACATTGGCTGACCTTTAATCCGCCTCGTTTTTCCAATACTGCCAACAGCATGGAAGCGCGGTTATAATCAAAGCCATTACTGGAACGCAGGGGCTTTGTTCCGGCAGCGGGCGCCACCAGTGCCTGTACCTCCGCCAGAACAGGCCGTGCGCCTTCCATAGCGCAGGTCACACAGGTACCGGGCGCATCGGTAGGCCTGCCCGAAAGCAGCATCTCCGAGGGGTTCTCTACCTCCCGCAAACCGTTGTCCATCATTTCAAATACGCCGATCTCATTGGTGGCACCAAACCGGTTCTTCGCTGCCCGCAGGATACGGTAGCTCATATGCTGATCCCCTTCAAAATACAGAACACAATCCACCATGTGTTCCAGCACCTTCGGACCGGCAATCGCCCCCTCCTTGTTGACATGACCGATCACAAAAATCGTAATGTTTTGGCTTTTAGCCAGCTGCATCAGTGTCAAGGTGCATTGCTTTACTTGACCGATTCCACCTGGAATTCCATCACTGTCTTCATTATACATTGTTTGAATCGAATCAACAATCAGCACATCGGGCTTTTCCTGTTCCACACAGGACAATACATCTCCCAGACGTGTCTCAGACAGTACAAGAAGATTTTCCGTGTCTACCCGCAGCCGCTTGGCGCGCATTTTGATCTGGCGTGTGGATTCCTCACCGGAAACATACAGCACACGACAGGCTTTTCCAAGTGTCTGGCAGATCTGCAGCAGCAGTGTGGATTTCCCAATACCCGGTGCGCCGCCCACCAGCACCAGCGAACCTTCCACCGCTCCGCCGCCAAGCACACGATCCAGCTCTCCCATCCCTGTGGAAAACCGGATCTCATTCTCCGCTTCCAGTTCTGTAATGTAATATACCTTTACAATGCTTGGGACAGCGCGGCTTCGGCCATTTGTTTTCATCTTTTCCGGCTTTTGCTCCACCATGCAGTTCCATGCGCCGCAAACAGGACACTTCCCTGCCCATTTCGGACTTTCGCTGCCGCACTCCGTGCAGAAATATATGGTTGTTTTTTTCATTCGTATCACCCGTTTATCGAGATTGCAAATAGCCGCAGCCGATGGCTGCCGCCAGTTTCGTCTGATGCCGCGGCGTCAGCAGCAGCGCTGCTTCCGCACTGTTGCTGAGAAAACCACATTCCACAAGCAAAGCGGCACACTGTGCGTGTGCCATGATGTAGATGTCGCTGCCGATCGGCTTGCTGTTCTTTTCGTTTCCCCCGTTGACCGCTTCGTTCAGTGCCTGCTGCACGAATACCGCACGGCTGTCGCTGCTGCTTACCGTTCCATAAAACACCTGTGCGCCATGGACATTCGGATGCCCAGGAAGCGTATTTTGATGTATGCTGATCAAACAGCCGTTTTGAATGCTGTTGATCCGCGCCACCCGGTTTTTGGTGTCGCTGACCTTCTGCTGCCGCAGCGTACCGCTGTCCGAATCAGCAAGAGATCCGTCATCCGTGCGGGTCAGCACGGTTTGCCATCCCATGAATGAGAAAAAATCCCGCAGCCGCAGCACTATGGCGAGATTGATACCGCTTTCCGGCGTGCCGTCCGCCGCCACCGCGCCGCCATCTGCGCCGCCGTGACCCGCATCAAGAATGATGACCTCCCGTTCCGGAAGCTGCACACAGGAAAACGCCTGAACCGCTTTTTCCGGTTTTATCGTCAGTGACAGTACCGTAACCGTCAGCAGCAGGAAAACCGCAATTCCGGTCGCCCGTTTCCGATGGATCAGCAAAATCATCCTACCGCCCCCTTCGAGGCAGTCTATGACAGCGAAGCATTACATATGCATTGTAGCACAGTATGCCGCAAAAAGAAATCCCCAATTTTGCCGCTGCGGCATATACTGGCATGAGCCGTGATCGGCTGAGCATGTTAAAAGGAGGAACACCTTGTTGTATATGGAACAATCTATTGCCGGAAGATCTCAAGTGCCGGCAGCGGAACAGGCGCCAGTACCGGCTGCTCCGGAAAAATCGGCAAATATAGCGCGTATGAGCGATGCGCCAAACTGCGGCGGGCAAAACGGCAGCCTGCCATCTACCTGTGCGGCCATGGCATATCCCTTTATCGCTATGCAGGACAACAACCCCAAACGGTATGATAACCGTGAGGCATTGCAGCGTGGTACGCTGTTTCCTGGACTGGATCTCCCCTTTCATCAAGAGCTAAAGACGCGCTTTCCCGCTTCAAATACACAGCTTTCTGAACTGATGGCATTGGACTTTGCCATCGACGAGCTGGGTCTGTACCTGACCACCCATCGGGATGACCAGGAAGCGCTGGCGCTTTACTGGAACTATATCCGGCTTGGGCAGGAGGGGCGCAGGCGGTACGAAGAGCAGAACGGACCTCTGCTTCAGACGGATATTACTGAGGGCTCTTTCAAATGGCTGGACGACCCATGGCCTTGGGACGAAGGAGGGAACGAGTAATGTTCGTCTATGAAAAAAAGCTGCAATACCCGGTGAAAATCAAAAACACCAATCCAAAACTGGCCGCTTTGATCATCAGCCAATATGGTGGCCCAGACGGTGAGCTTGGCGCCTCTTTGCGCTATCTCAGCCAGCGGTACTCCATGCCCTATCCGGAGTTAAAGGGACTTCTGACCGACATCGGCACAGAGGAACTGGGACATTTGGAGATGATCGGTACGATCGTACACCAACTGACGCGGAACCTCAGCGAGGATGATATTAAGACCGCAGGCTTTGATGCTTATTTCGTGGATCACACCGCCAGCGTCTATCCCACGGCAGCTTCCGGATCCCCTTGGAATGCGGCATCCATGGCGGTCAAAGGCGATTTGATTGCCGATCTGACCGAAGATCTGGCCGCCGAACAAAAGGCGCGTGTTACCTATGACAACATTCTGCGCTTGTCCGATGACCCGGATGTAAATGATGTCATCAAGTTTTTACGGGCTCGTGAGATCGTGCATTTTCAACGCTTCGGCGAAGGGCTGCGGCTTGCCAAAGATCGAATGGATCAAAAGAACTTTTATTATATCAATCCCAGTTTTGACGCATGAAAAAGAGTGGCCAGCTCAAATCGAGCTGGCCACTCGCTTTTGATCGCAGCAAATGCTTTCCGCAAAAGAACGCAACGAAAAACCGTTTGGCGCTGCCATCGATTAACAGGCTCAGACAAATCAAAAAGCTTTTCTGCATACTACGCGGCTCAAAACGGGCGTTCTGTAACTATTTTGTAGCCAAAGCTGTAACCAAAGCGCAACGGATTCGTAATGATGTTTTCCGCTTTTTGGCATATACTACAATCAGAGGATAGAAAGAAACCAACGTTCACACTTTGAAAGGAGTATCGCCATGAAGAATTTGATCCCCATCGCCGCCGGTGTGGTGCTGTGTCTGATCTGCACTGTGGCCGGTCTGTTGATCCCCCAGCTTTCCGCGCTGACATATGTGACCATCGCGTTGGCCTGCGTCACAGGTCTTCTGTGCATCGGCGGTCTCCTCCGCCATGTCGTCACACGCGGCGGCACAGTGTAAACGCCGCGCTTACATAAAGCAGCCCCGCCGTTCAACGGCGGGGCTGTTTGCGCACTATGTTAAGAGAAAACCGACAAACTCAATTGATGGGAACCAGAGAACCGATCACCACATAACGCGCATCATCAAACTCATAAGAGCAAGTAGACAGTGTCACGGTTTTTCCGGTAGGCGTTCCAATGTTCGCCTTGAAGTCGGACTTGGCTGCCATGGCTTCCAACTGTGCCTGTGTCAATTCTGTGCTGTAGATCTCATCATTATGCTCACAGACAAAACCGGCAAACAGATCCAAACGATAATTCTGGCTGGGCGTATAGATATACATATACGGGTGGGCGGCGTAATAGGACTTGTCCGTATGGTAATTGCGCAGATTAGCAAACATCAAACCGGTCTTCATATTGTGGCCGTAAATGATGGTATTGCCATCGGAGAAAGAGCTGCTGTTGAGCTGCTCAATGAAAATACTGCCGTTGTTATTGGTATTGCCCTTCAGGTCATGGGTCAGGTAGTATTCATTGCCCTTGCCGTACTGGATCGGCTGCTGGATCAGGGTATTGGCACTGTAGATATAGCCTACAACATCAGGATAATCAGCGCATAATGCGGTAAAGTCAACGTCAATGCTGTCAGGATCCAACTCCTTAGTTGCTCCGTCTTTCTGCTCTCCCTCACCGCTCTGTGTCGTATCGCCGACGCTGGGCGTTACATAATTATTCGTGATCTCATTCTGCGCATTGGTAGCATCCGCCTGCTGCTTAAAATAGCTGATGATCTTTACTGCCGAAAACACTAAAACGCCCAGCAACACCACCAAAAGTACATAGTAGAGCGCACGGTTCTGCTTTTTCTTTCTTCTTTTGCGGCCGCCGCTGACGCGCTTGCCGCTTTCGGGATATTCCGGGTAATTTGTATTGTTGTTCATCAAACAAGCCTCCTTGTCGTCTGCATTATTGTAGCAGATTATGTCTCACTTTGCAAGCTATATTGGAAATTTCCCTTTACTTAACAGGAAAAATGCGATAGAATAACGGTGGAAAAGCTAATATAAAGGAGCATCTATCATGATCTATTTTAACAGCGATTATCTGGAGGGCGCTCACAGCGCCATCATGACCCGGCTGGCTGAGACCAATATGATGCAGACCATCGGCTACAGTGAAGACGAGATCTGCGCATCCGCCCGCGAGAAGATCAAGGCCGCCTGTCAGGCACCTGACAGTGACGTACATTTTCTGGTAGGCGGTACCCAGACCAACACCACGGTGATTGCCGCCATTCTGCGCCCCTGGCAGGGCGTGTTGTCTGCTGTCAGCGGTCACATCAACTGCCATGAGACCGGTGCGATCGAGTCCACCGGTCACAAGGTCATCACTCTGCCCACCGATGACGGAAAGATCACCGCCCAGCAGATCGCCGATTATGTGGAATGGCATAAACACGACGAATCCACTGAGCATATCGTCCAACCGGGCATGGTCTATATCTCCCAGCCGACCGAGACCGGCATGCTGTATAGCAAGGCGGAGCTGACGGCGATCTACGATATATGCCGCGCCTATGGCCTTCCGCTGTTTGTGGACGGTGCGCGCCTCGGCTATGGCCTTGCCTGCGATGCCAATGATGTAACGCTGCCGGAGCTGGCGCGGCTGTGCGATGTGTTCTACATCGGCGGCACCAAGGTCGGTGCGCTGTTTGGTGAAGCGGTGGTCATTATGAATCCCGCGCTGAAAAAGGACTTTCGCTTCATGATGAAGCAGCGGGGCGGTATGTTGGCCAAGGGACGTCTGCTGGGGATCCAGTTCGATACGCTTTTCACAGACGACCTCTATTTCAAGATCGCCCGCAATGCCATCGACAAGGCTTTCCAGATCCGCGAGATCTTCGTGTCGAATGGTTATCCGCTGTTGTTCAACTCCCCTACCAACCAGCAGTATCCCATCATCCCCGATGATGAGCTGGCGATTTTGGGCAAGAACTTCGGCTATGAGTATTGGACGCGGGTAGATGCCACCCACTCCGGCGTTCGCTTCTGCGGAAGCTGGGCCACGACGCAGGAGAATGTTGACGCCCTGCGGGAAGCGGTCAATGCGCTGAAAAAATAAGCTTCAGAAACACTACTCTATAGACGCTGAAATACCGGCAAAGGTTTCACCTTTGCCGGTATTTTTTATATGTTTCGCACAGAAATATCACGGATCTGGAGGGTAACGCCCTTCTCAGCCGCAAACGCGGCAGCCTTTTCAATGATCTGGCCGCGGTATCTGGCGGAAAGATCCGCCGCCAGCTTGTCACGCTCCGCCTGGCTCTTTCTGTTGAGATATTTGCGGATCACCCACAGCAGCCGTTTTTTGTTCCCCAACAGTTTTCCCATCAGGCCGCCTCTGACAGCCAGCTTGTCCGCAGCGGCAGGCGCCGCCAGTTCCACCGCGCCGTCATAGTCAATGTCCGATACCAGTATTTTGATCTCCAGCATGCTCCTGTTTCCTCCGGTTTGTAAGATAAGAAAAGAAGCCGGAAGGATTCCGGCTTCTTTTGGCTATCTGTTTTACGCCTTGGGGCCTGCCTCGACCAGTGCTTTACCTGCCTCATTGGTTTCATACTTGACAAAGTTCTTCACGAAACGGCTGGCAAGATCCTGCGCCTTGGTCTCCCATTCAGAAGCGTCGACATAGGTGTCGCGGGGATCCAGAATGGCGGGATCCACGCCGGGCAGTGCGGTGGGAACCTCAAAGTCGAAGTGCGGGATCGTCTTGGTAGGCGCGGTCTTGATGGC